>JAPUKU010000207.1 GCA_027295505.1 Acidobacteriota bacterium | reverse complement strand
TGCTTGAGCTGCACTTCCGTCTTGGTGCCCCCATACTTGCAGGTCAGGCACTCGTAGCGCCCCGGAATGCTCACCATCTCGCCGGTCTTGAAGGTCTTTGAAAGGTTGGTCATGAGAGACGTTGCCCGAGATCAGAAATTTGAGCACAGCGTGCGCCGTGCCGTCAAATCTCTCGCACGAAAACCGGCGAAGCAAGCTCCGGCTCACGGCCCGCTCAAGAGCGATCGACACAGGTGGGCTCGTCCAGGACGGGGTCTGGCAGCGGCTCCAGGGGGGCTCGATCAAGCTCTCGTGGGACAGGGGAGAAAGGGGGGGGACTTCCGCGAAGTCCCGGGGCCGATAAAACAGCAAGTCTTTTAATTATATGTACTTACGGTTACGAGACCTGGGCTGATTCTGCACCTATATTAAACCTGGCTGGGTGAGGGGCCCGGAGTGCGTTCATGAGCCCCCGGGGTTCCCTTGCCACTCCGGCCCCGAGAGGGGGCGGCAACGATCAGGTGGGTTGTCAGGGATGAACAAATCCGGCAAACGTCGCGGAAAGTTCGGAGTACTCACCGGACACACGACACTGCGAGTGCGCTTCACGCTGGTCATCGTGGCCGTCATCCTGGGTGTCGCCGCGACGTTGGACGCCTACTTCCTCCGCCACATGAACCAAGACGCGGACAGGGAGCTGCGTGCCCGCGCAGTGTCCCTGGCCACCAACCTCGCCTATAACGCCGAGTACGGGGCGTATGTCGCCAACAGCACCATGCTGCGCCGCTCCGCCGAGGGCCTCACCCGCGAACCGGATGTCGAATATGTGCGGATCGAAGATCGTCATGGCCAAACCCTGACGGATCTGGGTGACTTCGAGAGCGAGTCGGCGCCAGAGCCGCTGAGTCCGACCGCCATGTCCGACTACGATGCCGCCCGGCTCGTGGAGTACGAAAATCTCGGGGGTGTGAATATCCTGGAAGCCTCCGTGCCGATCCTCTTGCGGCCTGACAGTGCCATGGAGGAGGACCCGTTTCTTTCCGGCAATTCACGAAGCTCGGGTCCGCAGTGGATCGGAAGCGTGCGCGTGGGGATCAGCCGCGAGCCTTCCTTCTTGCGCCTGGCGCGGCTGCAACGCACGGTAATTCTCATCACGCTTTTCATCAGCGTGCTGGGTGTGGCGATCGCCGTGCTTTTCGTACGGCGCATCGTTGGCCCTATCAAGAGCCTGCTTCATGGAACGCAACGGATCGCACAGGGAGATCTGCTTCACCGTGTGAACATCGAGGACTGTGACGAGGTCGGGGAGCTGGCGGATTCGTTCAACAGTATGACAAGCGACTTATTGCGCGCCCGCACGGAGCTGGAGGCTTACAGCATTTCGCTCGAGAGCAAAGTGAAGGAGCGCACGCGCAAGCTCGAGGATGCCCAGAGCCGCCTGCTGCAATCCGAGAAGCTCAGTGCCATCGGAAAACTGGTCGCGGGCGTAGCCCATGAGCTCAACAATCCCCTCACCGGGATCCTGGGATACGCGCAGCTCCTCCAGCGCCAGTCGTCGGGAGGGGAGAACGCCAAAGCCCTCGAGCGCATCTGCAACGAGGCTTTACGATCCAAGAAGATCGTGCAGAACCTGCTGACATTCGCACGTCGTCAGAGGACAGCCAAAACGCCCACAGACATCAATAAAATTCTGGAGCGCACGCTCGAGCTGCGTTCCTACCAGATGAGTCTGGACAACATCGAAGTCGTCATCGATCTACAACCGCATCTGCCTCTCCTGCAGGCGGATTTCCACCAGCTCCAGCAGGTGTTCTTGAACATCATCATCAACTCACACCAGGCCATGAAAGGCTCCAAGAAGAAAGGGCGATTAACCGTACGCTCGCAGAAACGGGAGGGGCATGTCTGCGTCGATATCGAAGACAACGGTCCCGGCATCCCCGCCTCTCTGCGCGAGCGCATCTTTGATCCGTTCTTCACAACCAAGGAGGTTGGCGGCGGCACCGGCCTGGGGCTGAGCATCTGCTATGGCATCGTGGAAGAGCACGGGGGGCAGATTGCCGTCGAGAGTGAGACCGGAACCGGAGAAGGAGCTCACTTCACCATCGAGCTGCCGTTCGTGAGCGAACCATCAGAGGCCGAAGCCAGGGACAAGGGTGATAAGGCAGAGACGGCGTCGGAGGCAG
Source organism: Acidobacteriota bacterium (assembly GCA_027295505.1). Taxonomy (GTDB): domain Bacteria; phylum Acidobacteriota; class Polarisedimenticolia; order JAPUKU01; family JAPUKU01; genus JAPUKU01. The sequence goes on along the minus strand of JAPUKU010000207.1, from coordinate 741 downwards.
CTTCCGGAGCCCTGGCCGTAGGGGAGGCACTGCGCGTGCTGATAGTCGATGATGAGCCCTCGGTGCTGGACGTGCTGGTCCAGGCACTGAATCAGGAGGGGTTTGTGGTCGAGCAGGCGCAGAACGGCAGCGAGGCCCTGAAGCTCATCGTCAAGCATAAGCCCGATCTGATCATCAGCGACATGCGCATGCCGGTGATGGACGGGAAGGAACTGCACCAGCGTGTCGGAGCGCTCGATCCGGCTCTCGCAGGGCGTATGCTTTTCATCACCGGTGACACGGTGAGCAAAGACAGCCGCTCATTCCTGGAGCGTTGCGGTAACTGCTGTCTCGAGAAGCCGTTCGAACTCAGTGAGTTGATCGTGCTGTTGCGTGAGTCTGCAGCTCAGATACGGCGCACGCGGGTTCTGGTGCGTTGATGATGCGATCAAGCAACCGGTGGTTGATGGCTCTCCGTGAGAGGGTTCTGTGGTACGATTCAGCGAGGTTTTCTGCTGGCTACGGGCTCCTATGAAGGACCCGCTCGATCGCGAGCAAGTCATCGAGAAAAAAATCCGCGGCCTGATGGTTCGCGGTGCGGCCTCGCACCCCTCCTTCCGATCACGTGTTGAGGCCCTGGAGCGCGTGTACGGCTCCGAGGTTTCTCCTGTCCTTCTCTCTGCGCTGTCCCACCTCGAGGTCGACAGTTCCAAGGCGGAAAAACACGGGAAGGCCATCTGGAAGGATCGGCAGGAGATGCGA
>JAPUKU010000206.1 GCA_027295505.1 Acidobacteriota bacterium | reverse complement strand
AGCGCCGTCATGGCGTACAACGAGGGTCCGACCCGCCTGCAGCGCCTCCAGGAGCAGCATGCTGCCCTGCCGCGCATGTACCGCGACCGGGTATTCGGCAGCCTGCGCCAGTCGTACTGATCGCTCAGCCGAAACAAACTTCCCCTTACCCCCGATAGCGATGGGTGTGTGCAACGCATGCCGTCGCGCGTAACCCCCTGTGTTTCTTGACTCGATCAGGGGGCTGTGGTATTTTCTGCTTTGGTTGCTGTGCGATCTGCACGCAGCCGTTCCCGACTTTCTACCTTTCCATCATGGAGCAGTACCTCCCCATCCTCATCTTCGTCCTGGTGGCGGCCGCCTTTCCGGTGGTCACGCTGGTCGTGGCGCGCGTCATCCGGCCCCACAAGCCGGATCCCGTGAAGCTGTCGAGCTACGAGTGCGGGCTGGAGAGCGTAGGGGAGGTACGTGATCGGACCTCGGTTCGTTACTACCTGATTGCGGTGCTGTTTGTGATCTTTGATGTGGAGGTCATCTTCATGTTCCCCTGGGCGGTGCGTTTCAAGCAGCTCGCCCTGTTGGGGTTTGTCTCCATGGCTACTTTCCTGGGCATCCTGCTGCTGGGTTACTACTACGCCTGGAGGAAAGGGGCTCTTGAATGGGTCTGATCGAGGGACGTTTCGAGCCCAACATTCTGATCTCCACCGTCGACAAGCTCTTCAACTGGGCACGCAAGTCCGCCCTGTGGCCGATGACTTTCGGGCTGGCCTGCTGTGCTATCGAGATGATGGCCGCGGGAGCCTCCCGTTTCGACATGGACCGGTTTGGAGCCGGTGTATTTCGCGCATCGCCGCGCCAGGCGGACCTGATGATCGTGGCTGGTACGCCGACGGAAAAGATGGGACCCGTGATCAAGCGTCTTTATGACCAGATGCCGGAGCCCAAGTGGGTCATCTCCATGGGAGCCTGTGCCACCTGCGGCGGTCCTTTCCCCACCTACAGCACCATGCAGGGCGTGGACCGGATCATTCCGGTGGATATCTACATTCCGGGTTGCCCGCCGCGGCCCGAGTCGCTGCTGTACGGCGTCCTCAAGCTTCAGGACAAGATCGATCGCATGACGATCGCCAAGCGGACGGCCTGAAGGATCTTCCGCCCTAGCACACATGAACGAAGAGACAAAGGGTGGAGCCCCGCCCGCAGGCGGCGAAGGAGAGAAGCCTGCCCCGCGGCCCGCCCCGAGGGCCCGCACGGGAGGACTGAGCGAGGAAGAGCTCACCAAGGAAGTCCCCTCCCGTGTCGTTGAGCGCCTCAAGAGCAGCTTTCCCGACGCCATCGAGGAGGTCACTTATTTCGCGGGTAACCCGATCGTGGTCGTCAAGACCGACCGCCTGATCGAGGTGATGAGCTTCCTCAAGAACGATGCCGATCTGTACATGCGACAGCTCGCCGACCTGTGCGGAGCGGACTACCCGGACCGCCCCCAGCGGTTCGAGCTGATCTACCAGCCGAACTCGATCCGTCACGGCCACCGCATCACCCTCAAGATTCGCATCGCTGAAGGAGAGGAAGCCCCTTCGCTCACGGGGGTCTGGAAGTCCGCCAACTGGTTCGAGCGCGAGGCGTACGACATGCTGGGCATCCGGTTCAAGGGACACCCGAACCTCACGCGAATCCTGCTCAGCGATGACTGGGTCGGCCACCCTCTGCGCAAGGAGTACCCGACCGAAGGCAGGCCTGAGGATCACATGCTGCTGCGCGATCCGGGTTTCAGGCCGCCCGACATCATGACAGGGGATCTGCCGTTCAAGCCCTGAGGGGCACGGCCGCAAACGAAGGCATGACTGTGAACGAACCCGCATCCACTCTCGATACCGACATCATGGAAGTCAACATGGGGCCGCAGCACCCCTCGACCCACGGGGTGCTGCGGCTGAAGCTGAAGATTGACGGTGAGACGGTTGTTGGGTGTGAGCCGATCATTGGTTACCTGCACCGTGGCACGGAAAAGCTGTGCGAGAGCCTCAGCTATCCGATGGTGGAACCGATCACCGACCGACTGGACTACGTGTGCGCCATGTCCGAGAACCTGGGGTACATGGGCGCCGTGGAGAAGCTCTGCGGTATCTCCGTGCCCGAGCGCGCCGACTTCGTGCGTGTCATCATGGTCGAGCTCAACCGCATCGCCAGCCATCTGCTGTGGCTCGGCACCCATGCTCTTGACATCGGTGCCATGACGGTCTTCCTGTACTGCTTCCGGGAGCGGGAGATGATCCTCGATCTATTCGAGGAGTTCTGTGGCGCGCGGCTGACCTACAACGCCTTCCGGATCGGCGGGTTGCTCGAGGATCTGCCCCCGGGATGGACCGGCCGCTGCCGCCAGTTCCTGAAGGTCTATCCAGCCTGCCAGAAGGAGTACGAGGACCTGCTGACCAAGAACCGCATCTGGCTCAAGCGCACGAAAGGCATCGGCGTCATCAGCGGGGAGGAAGCGGTCGAGATCGGCCTCACCGGCCCCTCCCTGCGAGGCTCCGGCGTCGGCTATGACGTGCGCAAGGCTCATCCGTACTCCGTTTACAAGCGCTTTGAGTTTGATGTGCCGACGGGCGAGAACGGCGACACCTACGACCGCTACCTCGTGCGCATGGAAGAGATGCGCCAGAGCCTGCGGATCATCGAACAGGCTCTCGACACTCTGCCCGAGGGGCCGATCCGGGCCAAGGTGCCGAACTGGCTCAAGCCGCTGAAAGGGGAGGTCTACCACTCCGTGGAGAGCCCGCGCGGCGAGCAGGGCTTCTACATCGTCAGCGACGGCACCGATAAGCCCTACCGCATGCGGTTCCGGGGGCCGTCGTTCGCCAACCTGCAGGCGCTGCCGCAGCTGTGCGTGGGGCACCTGGTGGCGGACGTGGTGGCGCTCATCGGCACGCTGGACATCGTGCTGGGTGACGTGGACCGGTAACGAACATGGACACTGAGCTTCTTCTGAAAGTCGCCGTTTCGGCAGGCAAGGTGATGACGGTGCTGCTGGTGCTCTCGGGCTCTGTGGCCTATCTCGTGCTCCTGGAGCGTAAGGTGATCGCCTTCATGCAGTCGCGCCTGGGGCCGCGCCGCGTGGGACCGAGCGGCCTGCTGCAGCCAATCGCCGACGGCCTGAAGCTGTTCCTCAAGGAAGACCTGGTCCCGGCCAAAGCCGACAAGTGGGTCTTCACCCTGGCGCCTGTCGTCGTCATCATCCCGGCGTTCGCCGCTTTTGCTGTGGTGCCGTTTTCCGGGGAGAGTTTCGATGTGTTTGGACTCACCATCACGCCCTGGATCACCGATATCAACATCGGCGTGCTCTACATCCTGGGCATCTCCTCGCTCGGTGTGTTCGGGATCATCATGGCGGGCTGGGCCTCCAACTCAAAGTACCCGCTCCTCGGCTCACTCCGCAGTGCCGCGCAGCTCATCTCCTACGAGGTGCCGCTGGGCCTGTCGATCATCGGAGTGCTGATGATAGCCGGCACGGCGAGCATGGTGGGCATCGTCGAGGCCCAGAGAGAGACAGGCTGGTGGTTCTTCGTGCCCCAGTTCGTCGGGCTTTTCATCTTCTTCGTGAGTGGAATGGCCGAGACGAACCGTGCGCCTTTTGACCTGCCGGAAGCGGAAACGGAGCTGGTGGCCGGTTTCCATACCGAGTACAGCGGCATGAAGTTCTCGTTTTTCTTTCTGGCCGAGTACGCCAACATGATTCTCGTGGGCTGTGTCGCCACGACCTTGTTCATGGGCGGCTGGATGAGACCGTTTCCGAGTGTCGAGGCACTGGCGTGGCTCAACTTCCTGGATTTTGTGCACCCGTTCTGGTCGGGTTTTTTCTGGTTTGCTGCCAAATTGTTCCTTGTCATTTTTGCCTTTCTCTGGATCCGGGCGACCTTCCCGCGCTACCGGTATGACCAGCTGATGCATCTGGGATGGAAGGTACTGCTTCCGCTCTCGATCGTTAACGTGCTGGTCACGGCTGTGGTGATGCTGCTGATGAACAGCGGGTCGTCCGCCTGAGTGATGTTGGATAAGGATTTCTGATGACGAATCGTATCTGGGGTTTCATCAAGAGTGTTCTGCTCATCGAGCTGCTCATCGGTCTCTCTGTGACTCTGCGCAACCAGTTCCGCCCCCATACCACCGTTGAGTACCCGCGCGAGACACCGAACCTCAAGCCGCGCTTTCGCGGAATACCGCGCCTCCGCAAGAACCCAGAGACGGGCGAAGACCTTTGTGTGGGCTGTCTGCTGTGCGAGAAGGCGTGTCCGGATGACTGTATCAAGGTTGTCCCGGAGAAGCGCCCCGACGGCAAGGGCAAGCAGGCGGCCAAGTTCATCATCAATTACGAACGCTGCTGCTTCTGCGGGCTGTGCGTTGACCCGTGCCCCACCAAGCCGCTGACGGCCATTTACATGTCGCATGACTTTGAGCTCGCGAGCGAATCACGCACGAAGTTCTACTATCCGATGAACAACCTGTACGAGGGTGCCCAGATCAAGGAGTACTCGCGCTGAGCATGGACTTCACGCTCCTCATGTTCCGCGTTCTGGCTTCTGCCGCCCTGGTGTGCGGCATCCTGGTCATCCTGTGTCGTAACGCCGTGCATTCCGCGCTCTTTCTCGTGGGCGTTTTCATCTCGGTGGCCGGCATCTACGTCGTGGTGGGCGCCGAGTTTCTCGCCGTCGTGCAGGTTCTTGTCTACGCGGGCGGCATCCTGGTGCTTTTCCTGTTTGTGATCATGCTGGTCGGGAAGGACGCGATGGTGGGCAAGCGCCGCATGCGCCTGCTGGCCACCGTAGGCACCATCCTGATCATCCTGTTCGGCCTCCTGATGGCTCAGCAGCTGAACGTGGCGGGTGAGGGAGGAACGACAGGGCCGGACGCGGATTCGACACGCCTCGGGAACATCGAGCGCGTGGGGCTCGCCCTGTTCCAGGATTACATCCTGCCCTTCGAGGTGGCTTCCGTCCTGTTGCTGGTGGCCATGGTTGGCGCCATCGTCCTGGCGCGTGAGGCGTACTGAGGTGAGACGGTGATCCCGACCTCGGAAGTGCTGATCTTCAGCATGGCGCTGCTGTGCATAGGCGTGCTGGGGGTGCTGACACGGCGCAACGCGATTGTCATTCTCATGTCGATCGAGATGATCTTGAACGCCGCGAACATCAACTTCATTGCTTTTTCACAGACGCTCAACAATTTGGTGGGCCAGATCTTTGGAGTCTTCGTCATCGTGGTGGCTGCGGCCGAGGCCGCAGTGGGTCTTGCCATAGTCATCGCGCTCTACCGCAACAGAGGCACGATTAACGTGGACGAGATCAATTTGATGAAGTGGTGATGACCCCATGCTGACTTACCTCTGGCTCATTCCGATCCTGCCGCTTGCCGGCACCGTCCTGAACGGTTTGCTGGGCCGGCGCGTGCTGCCGAAGGCGGCCGTGTCGATCATCGCTTGCGGCACGGTGCTGCTGTCGCTCCTGCTGTCGATCAGCGTGGTGAGCAACCTGGCCGGCGATCTCGGGAGCTGGGCCGGCACGCCGGGTCTCGAGGTGGATGTCGAAGGGCGCCGTGTCGAGCAGGTGATCGGTACCTGGATCCAGATCAATGGCCCGGGGGGGCTCAATGTGGACTGGGCCCTGCAGCTCGATCCGCTCAGCGCCGTTATGCTCCTCGTGGTAACCGGCGTGGGTTTCCTGATCCATGTCTACTCAATCGGTTACATGGGGCACGATCCCGGCTACTACCGTTACTTCGCCTACCTGAACCTGTTCATGGCTATGATGTTGACGCTGGTGCTGGGGGCGAGCCTGCCGGTCCTGTTCGTGGGCTGGGAAGGTGTGGGGCTCTGTTCTTACCTGCTCATCGGTTTCTTCTTCTGGGAAGACTGGTGTGCCGACGCCGGCAAGAAGGCGTTCCTGGTCAACCGTATCGGCGACATGTCGTTCATTATCGGCATGCTGCTGATCTTTGCTTCCTATGGCACGCTTGACATAAGCGACATCCTGCGTGGAGCCGTGACCGGGCAGATCGGCGTTGGCCTGTGCCTGCTGGGCAGCCTGTTGCTGTTCGGAGGCGCTATCGGCAAGAGCGCCCAGATCCCCCTTCACGTGTGGCTGCCCGATGCCATGGCCGGTCCCACTCCGGTGAGCGCCCTCATCCATGCTGCCACCATGGTGACCGCCGGTGTTTACCTTGTGGTGCGCATGGGCGCGCTCTTCGCGGTCGATCCGATGGCGCTGCACGTCGTTGCTATCGTGGGGATTACCACGGCGCTGTTCGCCGCCACCATCGGCCTGGTGCAGAGGGACATCAAGAAGGTGCTGGCCTACTCCACCGTCTCGCAGCTCGGTTACATGTTCGCGGGCGTCGGAGTGGGGGCCTTCGGCGCCGCCATCTTCCATCTGATGACGCATGCGTTCTTCAAGGCTCTGCTGTTCCTCGGATCGGGCAGCGTCATCCACGGGCTGGGCGGTGAACAGGACATGGCCCGGATGGGCGGCCTCAGAAAGAAGATGCCCACCACCTTCAGAACCATGTTCATCGGGGCACTGGCCATTGCCGGCATCCTGCCGTTGGCGGGTTTCTTCAGCAAGGACGAGATCCTGTGGGGAGCCTGGGCCGCCGGACACCCCGTGATCTGGTGCATTGGCGCCATTACGGCGGGCCTGACGGCGTTCTATATGTTTCGCCTCATCTTCATGACTTTCTTCGGTAAGTACCGCGGCGATGACAAGACCTGGAGCCATGCTCACGAGTCACCTATCTCGATGACGATTCCTCTCGTGATCCTGGCGATCCTGTCGATCATAGGAGGATGGATTGGCATTCCGGCGAGCCTGTCGTTTGGTCACGACTGGAACTTTTTCCACCGCTGGCTGGAGCCGGCGCTGGCTACGGTGGGGGGAGGACACGTCACTGTCGCGGCGGGACAACACGACATCCCGGTCTTCGAGTATGTGGCCATCTGCCTGAGCCTGGCGGTGGCGATCGGAGGGATCCTTTTCGCCAACTTCGTAATCCGCCAGCGCGAGGGCATGGGAGAGCGGATGGCCAGGGCGTTTGGCCCCGTCTACCACCTGCTGTTCGGAAAGTATTTCGTGGACGAGCTGTACCATGCAGCCGTCATCCGGCCATTCATGGCGTTGTGCCGCGCGGGCCGCTGGTTCGACACCTGGGTCGTCGACTTCACGGTCAACGGAGTGCGACACCTCACGATTCTATTCTCTTATGTCTTCACGGCCTGGGACACTTACGTCATCGACCTGCTGCTGGTAAACGGCACGGGCTACTGTGTGCGCACGCTCGGCTGGATGAGCCGCCGCTTGCAGGTGGGTGTGGTGCAGGCTTATGCCATGGTTATGGTGCTGGGGTTGTTCGTGTTCGTTGTCCTGTATTCGGTTTTCAAGGTCATCTAGCGCCCATAGAGCGGTAAGGAGCCGTCATGAGTTCTTCCCATTTGCTGT
>JAPUKU010000205.1 GCA_027295505.1 Acidobacteriota bacterium | reverse complement strand
CCTGTACGTAGTGGACGAAAAGGGTTAGGTCCGACTGGGCCGGAATGGTGCCCTGGACAATCGGATTTTCATACTGTTTCTGATACCTGCGAGAAGCGCCTGAACCTGGAGTTCTCATGCGTCACCTCCAGCAGCTCTGCCGATCCCCGAGGCGCCATCCGGCGCCGTGGTCCTGCCCCTTCTGACTTTCCTAGACACGGGGGCAGCGAAAAGGTTCACACCCGGTTGCCCCAGGCGGGTCCATGCTGGCTTCTCGCCGCTACCCTGGATTCTTTTGAGCGTCCGTAAGTTACTTGATTATCAAGGCTTAGGTATTGACAGAGAATCTGGCGGGGGCTAGACTTCTGGCGCTGGCATCAGGGATTTCTTCCATCACGCTCCCCGGACCGGGCCTCACCCCATGAACAGGATTTTTCACAATCTAGTAAACCTGGGACCGGCCAGGGGTGTCTAACCCATAGAGACAGGCGTTTGGACTCCGAACGAGCGGGCCGGAGCACGGGCGAAGAAAAGCATGTCGCCTGGTTGCAACGCCTCTACGAGGAGCACCGCGAGCGCATCTACCGTATCGGGCTGCGCTATACCCAGAACTCGGAAGAGGCACAGGACATTCTGCAGGAGACCTTTGTTCGTGCGTATCGATCGCTGGATCGCTTTCGCGGGGAGGCCCAGGAATCGACATGGCTCACCCGTATCGCCATCAACATATGTCTCAACCTGCGTCGTGACCGGCGTCATGAGCGCCGTTTGCAGGACACCTCCTTTGACATCGACAGGCTCGCTCCGGCGAGCCAGGCGAGGTCTCCGGAGGAGGAATCTGTGGTGGAAGATTTGCGTGGCCGGGTCCGTAAACTCGTTGATGAATTTCCAACCCGGCAGCGGATGGTGTTTGTCTTGAAGTATTACGAGAATCTGAAGATCCGCGAGATCAGCGTCATGCTCAACATCCGGGAGGGGACCGTGAAAGCGTTCCTCAACCGCTCCCTGAAGATGTTACGACAGCGCATGCAAGTCTCGAGCGAGGAGTCCGATCTATGAACTGCCGTGGTGCACGCAAACTATTCCTGGAATATATCTTCAAGGAGCTTGACCGCGAGGCCCAGACCTCCCTCGAAGGTCATCTTGACGATTGTGTGAACTGTCGCTCGCGCGTGCTGGACCTGCGAGGCCTCTGGCACTCGCTTCCGGAGGCTCGCCGGCACTCCCTGCCCAGCGGGGTGTCGGAGCAGGTGTGGGACTCGATTCTGAAGGAAATCAGCGCGCAGCCCGGACGGCAACTCCCCCGGCAGGGTCGGGGCTGGGCCATGCCATTGCGCTGGGCCGCCACCATAGCGGCCATGGTCGCCGGGTTCATGCTCGGCCGGTACTGGGACGACGCCCACAGAGAGCTGAACCGTTTCCTGGGTAGTCCGCCGGCTGTCTCCGCCGGCTACTTCACGAGCCTGAACTCGTTCGAGACCGCCAGCGACGATTACCTGGAGCGGTCCCGCCTGCTGCTTCTGGAGCTACAGCTTTCGGAAGCCGCCCTGGAGGAGCTCAAGAGCCCCTGGCTGGCTTCGCATTCGAGAGACCTGCTGGGTGAGGTACCGCGGTTGCGTCGTATCGCCCGGCGTCTCGACAATCCGCAGCTCGAGCGATTGCTCGTAGATCTCGAAGATGTCCTGGGTCAGATTCTCGAGACATCCGCCGAGGCTGGGGGGAGGCTGCACCCGGATGTGGAATCGGCCATGGGCCGCCTGCTATTCAAGCTGGAGATGCTCGATTCGCCGAGAGAGGAAGCTCTGAGCAGCGCCCTCCCGCTCACCTCATGAGCTGGAACCATGATGTACGTTCCACAGTGAGACACCGTAACGCACGACCCCTGGCGGTAGCCGTCCTGGCCCTTGCCGTCTCGATCAGCTTCGGGGGGCTGCCTGCCGACCGTTCACTCTATGAGGAAGGCAGGCGCGCTGTTCTCGAGAGGCGCTGGGAGGCTGCCTCTGTCGTGTTCGAGCGCTTGCTGGCGGCGCACCCCGATTCCGCCTACCTGGACGATGCCCTTTACTGGTACGCCTACTCGCGGGCAGAGTCAGGCGAATGCGAGCTGGCTTACGAGAAGCTCAGGTCGCTGGAGGAGCGTTTCCCGGAAAGCCACCGGGCCGTCGCAGGCCACGCGTTGCGGGTGCGGTGCGCCGGAGCCCTGCTCATCACCGAGCCAGATCATCCCAGTGCTGACGAGTTCTCCATCCTGATCAGTGGCACTACAGATGAGCGCCATTCCACCATGGCCCGCCTCGCCGCGGTCGAAGTGCTGCTGAGTACCGATCCGGTGGAGGCCGCTCGGGCGCTCCAGACTCTGGCAGGGGAGGTGGAAGACTCCAGCCTGCTGGAGGTGACGCTCGACCGACACTTTGGTGGAAAGTGGGCAATTGCGCGGCCGGCCGATCCTGCCTTCCGCCTCGGGGCCGCCAATGCGGTCGTGCTGGTGCGTCAGCCGGATGGTGTGGCCGCCCTGAGCCTTGCCCAGGCTCTTCACGCCACCGCCGGTGAGGCCGGTGCGGCATACCCGGAGCGTGTACGGGCGGATATTCATGAGGCGCTGCTCGACGTACGCCAGGCAAGCATCCGGCCCCAAAAGCCCGGGCGGCGAGAGCGCAGCCAGGTCGTTCAGATCGAGGATATGGAGGTACATTTGTACCACCGCGGTAACGAGGCCGTACGCATCCTGGTCCTCAACCGCGAGCATGGGTACGAGAGTGACAACGTGCGCATCTTTGTCGAACGCGACGGCCGCCTCACCGATCTGGCGGTGGCGGATGCCGAGAAGATGGCGGAGGAAGGCAACACCCGCGTGCTGGGACGCGGTGCCCTCACATTCGTGGGTTCTTCGCTGGCCCTCATCAAGCTGGATCTGGGAGCCACCGCTGCGGTGACGCTCGGGCCCGGGCCCAAGCCGCCGCCGATCACGAAGACCGGTTTTAGACCTGACGGTACCCACAACTGAGTTGTTCCAGGGGAAACAGGCGAGGGGACGCAACCGACCGCGCTGGTAACCGCCACCTCTCTCGGGGTGGCCGCCACGATGCTACCGGGCGTCGAGGCTGGATCGGCTGCGTCTCCAACCCTCCTGCTAGCTGTTAGTAACCGTACCCCGCCCCACTGTTGACACCCTGAAGAGAAAACCCACCCAATTGCTCAGCTCTGATTGACAGGGCTGGGGATTCTATGATGAACTGCGCCAAATATTCAGAGGTTTTTGTGCTGGGTGTGAACGCCGTGAGAATGGCCGCTCTGCTCCCGGTAGCGCCGGCGGACTGTCCGGGTAAACATTGTACGCAGAGGAGATAGGAAGATGAAATTCGCCAAGGGGATCGTTCTGCCGCTTCTCCTTGCGGTGGCGACCGTGGCTCTGGCCAAGACGACCGTCGATTACGACAGGGACGCCGACTTCTCGAAGTACAGGACCTACTCGTGGAAAGATGGGACGCCCGTCGCGAATCCCCTGATGCAGGAGCGGGCGGTGGAAGCGATTGATGAGCAGCTCAAGGCCAAGGGTCTGAAACAGGTGACAAGCGGGTCTGATGTTCAGGTCATCATCCACGCCTCCCAGCATCAGGAAAAGCAGATTGTCGGGGACAGCTTTGGGTACGGCCGCTGGGGAGGTTGGGGCGGCACGACCAGCATGAGCGTGTACAACATCCCCAAGGGGAGCTTGATGGTGGATCTCGTGGACTCCA
>JAPUKU010000204.1 GCA_027295505.1 Acidobacteriota bacterium | reverse complement strand
CTGCCGGCCCTGCTTCGATGAGCGCCAACGCCAGTCCCACACCTGACACTTTTCCCCGATATCTACCCTGCATTCTCCAGGGCCGATCACCCGTCTTCATGCAGCGCCCGCGGTTGATCTGATCGTCCGGTTGTTATACCTTGAGAGCTGCCTTCGCCCGGAGCTCACCGGCGCACCGACGGAAAATGCTCGCGGCGATTGCGCCGTCCATGCCGCGTAGGGCTCGGGTACTCATCAGCCTGGCGCTGACTCTCCTCCTGCTTTACTTCTTCCTGCGCGGAGTTGATCTCCGCGCTGCCTGGCAGGAGGCTCGTTCAGCCCGTCCGCTCTGGCTGTTGGTATGCGTGGTTGGATCTTTCCTTCACTTTATCCTCAGGGCGGCGCGCTGGCGGGTCCAGCTCACGACCCCGGACCGGCCAGTGCCTTTCAAGCTGTGCCTTACCTGCACCTCATTCGGCTACTTCATCAGCGCCATCCTGCCGGGCAGGGTCGGGGACCTGGCCCGGCCCGTGATGCTGGGGGCCCGCGTGGGGCTCAGCCGTTCCTACACGCTGGCCACGGTCCTGGTGGAGCGGACGGTGCTGGATCCGCTCACCCTCCTGGCGCTGCTGGGGGTCGTGCTGGTGAGCGGCACGACCGGGGCGGTAGCCTCCTCTGGCCCCGGCTCGCCCCTGGAGCGGATAGGTACCCTTTCAGCTCTGCTGGCGGCAGCAATCGTGGTGGCCGTGATTGTGGCAGCCGGGCTCCTGGCGCGGCGCGAGAGGCTGCTGGCCTGGCTGAGAAGGCCTGCGGCACGCGGGCCCCGGTGGAGGAGCCGCCTCCTGGATTCGGCGGAGCGTTTTGGAGATGGTCTGGCGAGCCTGGCCCGGCGGCGTGTCTGGGCCCCGGTTCTCCTCGGATCGTTCCTGACCTGGGCGGCTGTCTGTCTGGCGATGTGGGCCGGGATGCGCGCCTTCGGGGTGGAACTCGGCTACGGAGGGGCCATCCTTCTCACCGTGCTCGCCGCTCTCGGGGTGGCCCTGCCCACACCAGGGGGTGTCGGAGGATTCCATGTAGCGGTACAATTTGGGCTGGAGACCCTGTACGATGTGCCGGGGGAGCGCTCGGTCCCGGCCACCCTGGTGACCCATCTCCTGATGCTGCTTCCCGCTTTCACGATCGGAGGCTGGACGGCGTGGAGAGAGGGATCGAGCCTGCTGGGTGCGTGGCGTCGTGACGAGCGCGAGGAGGCGTGAAACCGATGAAGTGTCCCTTCTGCGGCCATAATGATGACCGGGTAGTTGACTCCCGGGAAGGGAAGGGCGGGCTGACGATCCGCCGGCGCCGTGAGTGCAATGGGTGCCAGCGCCGCTTCACTTCCTACGAACGCATTGAGGAAATTCCCTACATGGTCATCAAGAAGGATGGCAGCCGCGAGACCTTCGATCGGCAGAAGATTCTGTCCGGTCTAATGAGGGCCTGTGAAAAGCGACCGGTGTCGGTGCGGGCGCTGGAGCAGGTCGTCGAGGAGGTCGAGCAGCTGCTGCAGGAGAGCAGCGACCGGGAGCTGCCCACCGCGCAGCTCGGCGCCCACGTGGTGAAGCGCTTGAAAGAACTGGATAAAGTAGCCTACGTGCGGTTCGCTTCCGTCCATCGCCAGTTCGAAGATGTCCACGAGTTCATGACCGAGCTCGAAGGCCTGATTGGCCAGCGCAAATGACCCTGAATGAGTGGTTGACTTCGCCTCCCCGACCCCTAGATTAGGCAATGGCTTCCGCCCTCACGGCGGGCCCCCGAACCCCTATTATGAAAGAAGATCTCGGATCCTTCATGGAGTTGGCTCGCATCCAGAGCGAGATCAACCGTCACTTTGACAATCTGCTGGACCTGCGCTCAGCGGGCAGCGGCTCCGTCACGGCCAAGTGGGTGCCCAACGCGGATGTGCTGGCGGGCCGTGACAGGCTGATCATCCGTTTTGAGCTTCCCGGTGTTGACCCCAAGGACATCCGGGTCGCCATGGCCTCAGGTGATCTCATCCTTAGCGGCAACAAGCTGGCACTGCCGCCAGGGGAGTCGGCCCGGCTGCACTCGAGCGACCGTGGTCAGGGAGATTTCCGTCGCGTCATCCATCTTGGCATTACCACCAACCCCCACCAGGCACGTGCCACCCTCAGGGACGGTCTGCTGACCGTGGAGATCCCGAGAGTGGCGAACCGGCGCGGCGAAGAAGTTCCTATCAGGGTGAACGAGGAGGCGAGCGTCGATGCCTAGCAATCGCAAAAAGGAGCGCCCCGAAGATCAGGTTCGCGTCCCCGAAGTCCTACCGGTGCTGCCGCTGCGAGATCTGGTGGTGTTCCCGTTCATCATCGTGCCTCTGTCCGTGAGCCGAGATCGGTCGATCCGGGCTGTGGATCAGGCTCTGGCAGAGAATCGCATGATCCTGCTGCTGTCCCAGAAGGACAAAGAGGTCGAAGATCCTGAGGAAGCCGACATCTACCAGTTCGGCACCGTGGCGGTCATCATGCGTATGCTCAAGCTCCCCGACGGCCGCACGCGGGTCCTGGTCCAGGGCGTATCGCGCGCGCAGGTCTGCGAGTTGCAGGAGCGTGACGGCTACAGCGCCGCGCGCATTGAGGCCATCCTGGAGGTGCAGCCCCGGGAGAGCAGCCTCGAGGTTCAGGCCCTGATTCGCAGTGTCAAGAAATCGCTCGAGCGGGCCGCCTCGCTCGGCAAGCCGATCTCCTCCGAGATCATGGTCATCGCCAACAACCTGGAGTCCGCCGGCCGATTGGCGGATCTCACCGCCTCGAATCTTGAGCTCAAGGTGGAGGAAGCCCAGGAGATCTTGCGCCTGGTGAACCCGGTTGATCGGCTGCGGCGCGTCAACGATTTGCTCAATCGCGAGCTGGACCTGCTCACCATGCAGCAGGAGATCAACACGTCTGCCCGCGAGGAGATCGACCGCTCCCAGAGAGAGTACTTCCTGCGCCAGCAGCTCAAGGCAATCCAGACGGAGCTGGGCGAGGGGAATGAGCTGGGGGAGGAGATTGAACAGCTGCGCAAAAAGATAGTCAAGATCGGCATGCCCGCCAAGGTAGCCGAGGAGGTCGAGCGTCAGATATCGAAGCTCGAGCACGTGCACCCCGATTCCGCTGAAACCGCAACCGTGCGCAACTACCTCGAGTGGATGCTCGACATCCCCTGGAGCAAGCAGACGCGCGACAATCTGGATCTGCGCAAGGCGCAGAAGATTCTGGACGAAGATCATTACGGGCTGGACAAGATCAAGGAGCGCATTCTCGAGTACCTGAGCGTGCGCAAGCTCAAGGACAAGATGAAGGGGCCGATCCTGTGCTTTGTCGGTCCTCCTGGCGTCGGCAAGACCTCGCTCGGAAAGTCGATCGCGCGTGCCCTGGGACGCAAGTTCGTGCGCATTTCCCTGGGCGGTGTGCGCGACGAGGCTGAGATCAGGGGCCACCGGCGCACCTACGTGGGGGCCATGCCGGGCCGCATCATCCAGGGAATGCACCAGGCGGGATCGGTGAATCCGGTGTTCATGCTGGACGAGGTCGACAAGCTGGGAGCCGATTACCGGGGCGATCCGTCTTCGGCCCTGCTCGAGGTCCTCGACCCCGAACAGAACAACTCGTTCCGCGATCACTACCTCGGGGTGCCGTACGATCTTTCCCGGGTGATGTTCATCGCCACGGCCAACCTGCTGGACCCGATCCTTCCGGCGTTTCGCGACCGCATGGAGACCATCTGGCTGTCGGGGTACATAGAGGAGGAAAAGCAGATCATTGCCCGCCGGCACCTGCTGCCGAAGCAGCTTTCCGAGAACGGTCTCAAGGCCGAGTACGTCGAGTTCAGTGACAATGCCATACGCACCGTGATCTCGCAGTACACGCGCGAGGCGGGCCTCCGCAACCTGGAGCGCGAGATCGCCTCCATATGCCGGAAGGTGGCCCGCAAGGTGGCGCAGGAGACCAAGCCCCAGAAGCATCGCATTAGCAGCAAGCGCGTGACATCGCTGCTGGGTCCTCCCAAGGTGCGCCCGGAACAACAGCTCAAGGATCACCAGGTGGGCGTGGCCACGGGTTTGGCGTGGACCGTCACGGGTGGCGACATCCTCTTTGTCGAGGCTACGGCCATGAAGGGCACGGGTAAGCTGATTCTCACCGGCCACCTCGGTGACGTCATGAAGGAGTCTGCCAAGGCTGCGCTGTCGTATGCCCGCTCGCGCGCGTCCGACTTCGGCGTCGACAGCGACTACTTCTCCAAGAGCGACCTCCACATTCACGTGCCTGAGGGCGCCATCCCGAAAGACGGACCCTCGGCTGGCATCACCATGGCAACGACGATGCTGTCGGTGTTCACGGAGCGTCCGGTGCGCCGCCAGGTTGCCATGACCGGCGAGATCACGCTGCGCGGAAACGTGCTGGCTGTCGGCGGCATCAAGGAAAAGGTGCTGGCTGCACGACGGGCCGGCATCGAGTCGGTGATCCTGCCGGAGGCCAACCGCAGCGATCTCGAAGAAGTCCCGAAATATCTGAAGAAGGACATGAAGTTCTTCTTTGTCTCGGATGTGCTCGAAGTGCTCAACATCGCGCTCATGGATCCGCCGTCTGGCTCCGGCCGCGCGCGTAGCACAGACGAAAAGCGCGGAGAGGCGCTCGAACGCTTCAACCGTTACCAGCCGATCGGGCGTCCGGCTCCCTGAAAATCGGCACCGCCGCCGAAGGAGCCGGTTGCAGTCCGGCCTTAGCGCCCTGGGCCCTGAGCTCGACCGTGGCAGCAGGCGCGCCGCTAGAGTCGGTCGAGGCCACGATGTTTGCCCCGGCTCGCTCCAGGCTGTCCGGGAGGAGCGCCTTCTCGCAACCCGTCCCTCCACCCAGGAGATCTTCAAATGCAGCCGGCCCGCATTCGAGATGTCGGCGAGTTTTCCCTGATCAAACGTCTGACACGTCGGCTGCGCGGTGTCGGCCGGTCCCTGCCTCTGGGCGTGGGGGATGATGCCGCGCTCCTGCCCGGCTCCACCCGGGGCCGTTCCCTGCTCACAAACGATCTTCTGATCGAGGGCGTTCACTTCCGACGCGAGACAGTGCCGCCGCGGGCCCTGGGGTTCAAGGCGCTCGAAGTCAGCCTCAGCGATGTGGCCGCCATGGGGGGACGGCCGGTGGCTTTCTTCCTGGGCCTGTCTCTGCCTGCGGATTATCTTCTTTCCGACTTTGACGCTCTGGCCGGAGGAGTGCGTGCCTCGGCGCGGCGGGCGGACGTTGCCCTCGGTGGGGGAGACACCACCGGATCACCAGGGCCGGTGACAATATCGGTGAGCGTGGTGGCTGCCCTGAGCGGCCGGGCGCTGCGCCGGGATGGTGCCCGCTGCGGTGACCTTCTCGCGGTGAGCGGTCCGCTGGGCGCGTCGGCGACCGGCCTGCGGCTGCTCGAGGAAGGCTGGCGCTGGCAGGATGGGGGCGTGCGCGGATCGACCTCCGACCCGGTCGCATGCCGCCACGCCCGGGCGGCTCTTCGGGCCCATCTCTTCCCTCGCGCTCGCCTGGAAGTGGGCCGGGCTGCCGCCCGGATGGGTTCGTGCCACGCCGCCATCGACCTCAGCGATGGGTTGGTATCCGACCTTCCCCATCTATGCGCCCGTAGCCGTGTCGGCGCCCGGGTGGAGCGCGGGCGTGTGCCAGTAGCGGCCTGCGCCCGGTACTGGGCGCGGCGTTGGAAGATCGATCCCTGGGTGCTGGCAGCTCAGGGAGGGGAGGACTACGAGTTGCTGCTGGCTCTGGGAGCCGGCGCTCTGCGAGCCTGGAGACGCCGCCGGACGCCGCCGGCTCCTCGGGTCATCGGACGCATTGTGCCCGCCCGCCAGGGGCTCCTCGAGGTGCGCCCCGATGGGAGCCTGGCTGCTTGGGGCGGGAGTGGCTTCCGTCACTTCACCTGAGGGGCCGAAAGAATCATGGCACGCCTCCCGCCCCTAGACAGATTCCATTTCCCCTTCGTAGTACCTAGTGAGCCCCCAGTCCGGAGGCCGCTGCGTGGATGAGCGGCAGCTGATCGAGGACGCGGCCCGGGGCGACCGGACCGCCTTCGATGCACTGGCGCGGCAGGTTCATCCGCTCGGGTACCGGATGGCGCGACGCATCCTGGGCAGCGCCGAGGAAGCGGCCGACCTGGCCCAGCGGGCGCTGCTCAGGCTCTGGGAAGCGCTGCCGCGGTACCGCCGGAAACGGGGCAATTTTCGATCCTGGTACACGAAGATGGTCGTCAATCTTGCAATCGATCAGCACCGGCGCCTGCGCCTGCAGCGCCGCTTCGAGGCCGTCGTGGAATCGCCGGAGGCGGGTGCCGCCCGGCCCGATCAGGGGGGGCCTTCGGAGGCTTTCTCCGCAGCCGAAGTGGAGAGGGTGTTCGAGCGCGTTGCCGCCTTTCTCAGCCCCCAGCAGCGTGCGGCCTTTTCCCTGGTGGAGATCGAAGGGCTGACCTCGGCCGAGGCGGCGGGGGCGATGGGGGTGCGCCCTTCCACGGTCCGCAACCACCTGCTGGCGGCGAGAGTCGTCCTGAAGGAGCAAATGCGCCGGCATTTTCCGGAGTATTGCCGGGGGTACGACGAAGATGATTCCTGACCCGTCGATCTGCGAGCGGCTGAGAGCCTCCTGGGGCGACCTGGATGCGGCGGAGCCGTCACCCGGGTGGGCCGTGGAGCACCTGAGGAGTTGCGCCACCTGTCGCTCGAGGCTCGCATCCGATCCGAGCCGGCTTTTTGCGGTGCTGCGTGGTGTGTTGCCCGAGCCCGTGCCGGCCTGGACGCCGCTTACGCACGAGGCGCTGGAGCAGCGCAGGCAGGCGCAGAAGGCTCTACGCCGCAGTCGAGCCTGGGCCCTGGCGGCCGCTGCGGTGGTGGTTCTGGCCGCGGCTTTGTGGGTGCTGCGGCCGCAGCCGTTCGCTCCTGGGGGCACCGAGGCCGGTCCCGTGGTGGCGGAGGCTGTCTCCGGTGGAGGTTTCCTGGAAGAGGCGAATGTTATCCATGCCGTCGCGGCTCCTACTATCGAATCGATCGCGTCCCCGGCCGCACGTGTCGTGGAGTTCAAGATCTTCGGGCAGGAGGACCAGGTGACCAAAGTGATTCTGATCTTTGATGAGGGGATTGAACTGTGAGGGTCCGGTTCGGCTGGCGTGCGCCCGCGGCGAGGGGGCTGCTCTGTGCTGTCTGCGTCGCCGTGGCGGTTCCGGCACTCGCGGTTCCCGAGCCTCCCAAGCGGGGTGTGGCGACCGGTGTCCCCACCGAGGCGCGCGTCTTTCGCCTGCAGTACAAGCCGGTCGATCAGGCGGTACCGCTCATCCGCCCGTTCCTGAGCGAGGATGGAACGCTGCTGCTGGAATTGCGCCGGCGCTCCATAACAGTGCATGACCGCCCAGATCGGCTGGAGCAGATCCAGGGCGTGCTGGATGCCTGGGACGCGCCGCCCAAGAACATTCGCCTGACCCTGCAGATCATTCGCGCCCGGGCCATTGAGGGGGGCAGGGTGCGGCTTTCCCAGGAGCTACGGGGATTGGGGGAGACTCTCAAGGACGTGACGCGCTGGACCGACTATGAGGATGTCGGCAGCGTGTCGCTAAATGTCAGTGAAGGTGGTAGCGCCACGCTCGATGTGGCGGATTATCGCATCCATCTCGTTCTGGACCAGGTGACCCATGATGGCGGGACCATCCGCCTCAAGCGCTTCGCGCTACAGCGCAGGGAGGTGGGAGCAGGCGGTGTCGAGCGCCTGAAGCCCATCTGGGACACGGTGATGAACCTTAAGGCAGGTCAGTTGACGGTGCTCGGTGCCACGCGCCTCGAGCAGAGCCAGAACGCGATCCTGTTGACGATGACGGCCAGCATAGAGGAGTGAGGCAGAAAGCGTGAGCGAGTTCGTCTGCAAACTGGGTACCCCCAGCGGGGAGATCATCGAGGGCGTATACACCGCGGAGTCCGCGGCGGAGTTGCGCAAGGATTTCGAGCGCAAGGAGTACCTCATCTACACGTTGCGGCCGCGGAACCTGATTGCCGGCCTGCTGCGCCCGGCGAGCAGCGGAGCGGGAAAGGTCACGCCCAAGGAGTTTCTGATTTTCAACCAGGAACTGGTCTCCCTGATCCACGCTGGGCTGCCGATCGTCGCCTGCCTGGACATTCTCATCGAGCGTCGAAAGAATCCGGCCTTCCGCAAGGCGCTGGAGGAGATCCGGGAGCGGGTGCGCTCCGGTGCTGCCCTGTCGGAGGGGTTCGCCAGCTACCGCCACCTGTTCCCGCCGATCTATGCATCGACACTGGCTTCCGGTGAACGCAGCGGCGAGATCGAGTCGGTGGTGCGGCGTCATATCAAGTACACGAAGACCGTCATTGCCGTTCGCAAGAAGGTGTTCGCGGCCATGATGTATCCGGCAATGCTCCTGGTTATGGCGGTTGGGTTGATAGGTTTTCTCATCCTGTGGGTGATGCCCAAGTTCGCAAGCTTTTACGAAGAATTCGGGGCCGATTTGCCGCTGTTGACACGTGTCCTTATGGGAGTCTCCGAGCTCACAACCCGTAACGCCTGGGTGGTCGTGCTGGGCGTCGTGGGAGGTTGGCTCGCGCTGATGGCCTGGACGCGCACCGAGGCAGGCCGTGTGCAGTTCGATCGAGTGAAGCTCTCGTTGCCTCTGGTAGGCAGCATCCTGCACAGGTACTCGATCGCCAACTTCACCCGGACCCTGGGAACATTGCTCGAAGGTGGAATCCCCCTGGTTGAAGCCCTCGAGATCGCCTCTCCGGCGCTGCGCAACCAGGCGTTTCGCTCAGCGGTGGTGAAAACCTCGGTCAGTGTGCGCGAGGGGCAACCCCTGTGGGAGTCGCTTGAGCAAACGGGACTTATGACCGACCTGGCGATCGAAATGGTCAAAGTCGGTGAATCAACCGGTTCCCTGGAAACAATGCTCTCGAACGTGGCGGACTTCTATGACGAGGAGATCGACAGCGATCTGACGACACTCACCTCGCTGCTGGAGCCGGCCATGCTGGTGATCATGGGCTTCCTCATTGCCATGATCCTGCTGGCTCTTTACATGCCACTGCTGGAGAGCTACAGCACGTCGAGGATGTGATGGCGAGGAGGACGTAATGGCGGACGATATGACCCGGGACACGGCGCAACCCTCCCTTCCGGATGAGTCGACCTCAGAAGTCGATCGCATCAGCGAAGAGGTGCAGGCTCGCCGCCTGGCGTCCCGTCTGGGGATTGATTATGTCGAACTGGAGCAGTTCGAGATTAAACATGAGCTGTTCCGCGCCATCCCGGTCGATCTGATGTTCCGTTACAACTTTGTTCCCTTCAAGGAGGAAGGGGAGGCGCTGGTTGTGGTGGTGCCAGACCCGACTGAGGTGCTGATGCTGGACGAGCTGGAGATGCAGCTCGGGCGCCCGCTGAGGCTGAGAGTGGGCACGCGCAGCGGCATCCAGGAGATCCTCAAAAAGAGTGAATCGAGCCAGCGCGTGCTCGACGAGGCTACCGAGGAGTTCCGTATCCAGGTTCTGCGCGAGGACGAGAGCGGCGAGGAGCAGATCAGCATCGAGCGCCTGACCAGCGATACGAGCCCCATCATCAAATTGGTTGATTCCACGATATTCAATGCCCTGCAGCGCCGTGCCAGCGATATCCATATTGAAACCCGCGAGCGCGAGGTTGTGATCAAATACCGCATCGATGGTGTCCTGTACAACGCCATGGATCCAATCGACAAGCGCTTTCACTCGACGATCATCTCGCGCATCAAGATCATGAGCGAGCTGGATATTGCCGAGAAGCGCGTTCCGCAGGACGGTCGCTTCAAGCTGCGCGTCAAAGGACGTGCGATCGACTTCCGAGTGTCAATCATGCCCAGTGTGCACGGCGAGGACTGTGTCATCCGCATCCTGGACAAGGAGGCGGCCAACGAGCAGTTCACCAGCCTGACCCTTGACATTCTCGGTTTCTCCGGTAGCGACCTCAAGACGATCCGCAGGTCAATTCACGAGCCGTACGGCATGTTCCTGGTCACCGGACCCACCGGAAGCGGCAAGACCACGACGCTCTACGCCTGTCTCTCGGAGATCAACAACAGCGAGGACAAGATCGTCACCATCGAGGATCCCGTCGAATACCAGCTGGAAGGAATCACCCAGATTCCCGTGAACGAGAAGACAGGCCTGACATTTGCCCGGGGGCTTCGCTCCATCCTGCGTCACGATCCGGACAAGATCATGGTGGGAGAGATTCGTGACGAAGAAACGGCAGGGATCGCGGTGCAGTCCGCGCTCACGGGCCACCTCGTCTTCACGACGGTGCACGCCAACAATGTCGTGGATGTGCTCGGGCGTTTCCTCCACATGAAGGTAGAGCTCTATAACTTCGTGAGCGCTCTGAACGCGGTGCTGGCGCAGAGGCTCGTGAGATTGATCTGTCCTCACTGCAAGGTTGAGGTGAAGGTTCCGGCTTCTGCGCTGCGGGAAAGCGGCGTTGATCCGAAACTCATCAGCAGCCGACCGCTCTATGAGGGCAAGGGCTGCATCGAATGCAACGGCACGGGCTACCGGGGTCGCATGGCCATCGCCGAGATTCTCGATCTCAGCGATAACGTTCGTGAAATGATCTTGTCGCGCAAGTCCGCCGCCGAGATCAAGCGCGCGGCCCGTGAAGAGGGAATGTTGTTCCTGAGGGATTCGGCCGTCCAGAAGCTGCTGGATGGAAAAACGAGTCTCAAGGAAATCAACAAGGTCACGTTTGTGGAGTGAGAATGAAATCCGAGAACCCAGTGACGCCGCCGATTAAAGAGCGCCCCGTGGCTCGTCCGAGCGCTGGATTTGCCGAGCGCGCGCAACGCTGGCTGCTCCAGGACCTTCCCCGGTGGCTGCAGCGCGTCTTCGTGGAGCCGCCGATGCCTCCCGTGTGCCTGGAGATTGACCCGACACGGCTGGTTCTGGCCGTGGCCCGAAGGGATAGCCAGACAGGACGGGTGTTGGTGAGCCAGTTGCGCCAGCAGGATCTTCCGAAGGGTCTTATCGAGCTCTCGGCGCTGAAACCCAACATCACCGATCCCGATCTCCTGGCCACCGAGATCCGGCGTCTGTTCGCGGGCCTGACGCTTCCCGAAAATATCTCTTTATTGCTTCCAGACTCGATCGCCAAAGTGGGACTGCTGGAGCTGGCTGCGCTTCCGCGTTCCCGCCGGGATGCCCTCGAAATGATCCGGTTCCGGATCAAGAAGACGGTGCCGTTCCGTATTGAAGACGCCATCGTCGACTACCAGAAGCTCGAGGAGGTGCGCGGCCAGGTGCGTTTGCTCACGACCATCGCCTACCGGCCGGTGATCGCGCAGTACCAGGAGACGGTAGAGAAGCTAGGTGCGCGGGTGGGAATGGTCTCGCTGTCGACGCTCTCGCTGCTCGGACAGTACGGTCCGGTTCTCTCGGCGGCGGGATCGGGGAAGGATGCGTTGCTGGCGAACGTCATGCCGGGAACCCTCACGCTGGCGGTGATTCGCGATGGCCGCCTGCTCCTGTTCCGCAGCAAGGCGTTGCCTTCTGAAGGGGGAGCCGAAGAGCGCCGCACGGTGGCGCGCAGGGAGTGGCAGATGACTCTCGCCTACTATGAGGAAAAACTCTCAGGAGGCGGCTTCTCGCGAGCCCTGGCCCGCCTGGTTGATTGGAAGCCTGACGATCTGCTCGATGCGGAGGATGCCAGGAGGCTGGAGTTTGTTCGAGCTGATGACTGGGGGGATCCCGCCCCGGAACTCGGACCGCTGCCCGCGGATACCGCGCTGTACGCGCCCGCTCTGTCGCTGGCGTTGTGGGGTGCTTCGTGAGGATCGGGTTGATCAACCTGTCGCTGCGGCCTGTCCGCAACGAAAACCTTTACCGGTTGATCTTTGCCTGCTCCCTGGGAGCGGTCACCCTGGTCACCGCGGGCAACCTCGTGCGCATCGCCCGTTACGGCTGGGACATCCACGTGGTGAAGGGGGACCTCGAGGCGAAGCACGCCGTTCTGGCCGACCTGGATGCTCGCGAAGCCGTGCTCGGAGGGGAGCTGAGGGAGCTCGACAGCTCGAAACTCAAGAAGCGCTCCGAGTTCGCGAACATGGCGATCCTCAACCGCGTTTTCTCCTGGACGGGTCTTTTCAACGAGCTCGAGAAGGTGATGCCGATAGATGCGCGCCTGGGGGCAGTGCGGCCGAACGTGACCGCCGAGGGTCGAATCGATCTTCAGCTGGAAGGCACAGCCAAGAATTACGGTGCTTTTGTCGATCTGGAGGAAGCGCTCATGAGATCTGAGTCGTTCAGCCGCGTCTACCCGGGAACGGAGAGGTTGAAGACGGCGACCTACCGCACGCGGGCGCCGAATCTTCCCCTGAGGCAGCGGGGGGCGCAAGCGGGCGCCAAGACCGCAGCTGCCAGGGCAAAGTCGGCCGGCGAGGTCGCCTTCAGCCTGTCTTGCGAGTACTTCCCCGGCGGGCGGAACCCTGAAGACTCACAGTCCGGAGGCGCGCAGCCGTGAAGCAATACTGGGACAGGTTGCTCAGGGCAGCCAGGCGGACGGCTGCTTGTGTCCTTGAGTGGGCGCGTTCGAGGTTGAGCTGGCCGGATCCCGATACCAACTCGCGGCGCGTGAACATGATTCTTGGGGCGCTCGCGGCCGGGAACTTTCTCGTCTTCCTGATTCTGACCGATCCGATGTACCAGATCCGTGAGGTGCGGGTCGCGGAGTGGGAGGCTCTGACCAGCCGTATCGAGCAGCGCGAGAGGAGCGTGGATCGCATGGAGCGTCAGCGCTCGCGACTGCAGCGGCAGCGTGACAACCTTGTACGTTTCCGTGATGACATTCTCTCGGACAAGGTCTCGAAGCTGACAACGATCCAACGCGAGATCCGCAGTCTGGCGACGCAGTTCCATGTCAATCCCGAGACCATCTCCTACGCACCTGAATATCTGAAGGATCAGGATCTGGTGAGCTTCGAGATCTCTTTCCCGCTGCGGGGATCGTACGAAAACCTGAGACAGTTCATACAGAGTGTGGAGAGTTCCAGGAATTTTCTGATCATCAATGACATCTCTCTGACAGATTCACGCGAAGGGGGAGTGTTGCTCAGCGTCAGCATCCGCCTGCGGACTTTCTTCCAGGACAGCGAGCTCGCGGCAGGACGCGGGAACAGGAGAAGGATCTGAACGACGTGGAGTGGTGGAAACAGCGCGATACCTGGCTGGTAGGGATGTT
>JAPUKU010000203.1 GCA_027295505.1 Acidobacteriota bacterium | reverse complement strand
TTGTGCCGCGCGGGCCGCTGGTTCGACACCTGGGTCGTCGACTTCACGGTCAACGGAGTGCGACACCTCACGATTCTATTCTCTTATGTCTTCACGGCCTGGGACACTTACGTCATCGATTTGCTGCTGGTAAACGGCACGGGCTACTGCGTGCGCACGCTCGGCTGGATGAGCCGCCGCTTGCAGGTGGGTGTGGTGCAGGCTTATGCCATGGTCATGGTGCTGGGGTTGTTCGTGTTCGTTGTTCTGTATTCGGTTTTCAAGGTCATCTAGCGCCCATAGAGCGGTAAGGAGCCGTCATGAGTTCTTCCCATTTGCTGTCATGGATCGCCTACCTGCCCCTGATCGGGGCCGCGCTGCTGTTGTTGTTCCCGAAGGAACAGGGCCGTCGAATGGCATGGTTCGCTACGGGCTGGGCCTTCCTGGACTTTCTCCTGTCGCTTCTGCTTCTGCGAGGGTTCGATCCGGCTGACGACAGCTTCCAGTTCGTGGTAGACGTTGCGTGGATTCCATCCATCGGCGTGCGCTACATGATGGGAGTGGACGGGATCTCCCTGCTCATGGTACTGCTGACCACTCTTCTCGGTGTCATCGCCATCCTTTCCTCGTGGAGCGCCATCAAGGAGCGCCACAAGGAGTATTACATTTTCATGCTGGTTCTCCAGACCGGCATGCTCGGCGTGTTCATGTCCATCGATTTTTTCCTATTCTACGTTTTCTGGGAGGTCATGCTGGTGCCGATGTACTTCCTCATCGGCATCTGGGGCGGACCGCGACGGCTCTATGCAGCGATCAAGTTCTTTCTGTACACGCTGCTGGGCTCCGTGCTCATGCTCCTCGGAATCCTGGCCCTCTATTTCTTCCATCATGGTGAGTTCGGGACCTACACCTTCAGCATTCCGGAGCTGCACCGCCTCGGAGCCCTGACGACCCCTGAGTGGCTCGAGATGCAGAAGTGGATCTTCTTGGCTTTCTTTGCCAGCTTCGCGATCAAGGTGCCAATGTTTCCGTTCCATACCTGGCTGCCGGATGCTCACGTAGAGGCACCAACCGCCGCCTCTGTCATTCTGGCCGGGGTCCTTTTGAAGATGGGAACCTATGGCTTCGTGCGGTTCTCGCTGCCCATCCTGCCCTCGGCGACCGTGGAGTTCGTGCCCTGGTTGCTGACCCTGTCGGTCGTGGGAATCATTTACGGAGCCATGGTGGCCATGGTGCAGAAGGACTGGAAGAGTCTCGTCGCCTACTCCTCGGTGAGCCACCTTGGCTTCTGCATGCTGGGAGTCTTTGCGCTCAACGTGAACGGTCTCAATGGCGGAATCCTGCAGATGATCAACCACGGCATCAGCACGGGCGCGTTGTTCTTGCTCGTTGGCATCGTCTACGAGCAGCGACATACGCGCATGATCAGCGAGTTCGGCGGGCTCTCCCAGCAGATGCCGGGCTTCGCGACCATTTTCATGATCATCACCATGTCGAGCATCGGCCTGCCGGCACTCAACGGATTCATAGGGGAGTTCACCATCTTGGCGGGGGTATTCCAGCTCGAGAATAAAATCTGGGCAATCTTTGCCGTGACCGGGATCGTGCTCGGGGCTGGCTACATGCTCTGGCTCTACCAGCGCACGATGTTCGGCAAGCTCGACAAGCCGGAGAACCAGAACATGCGCGACCTCAATTTCAGGGAGTACCTGACGCTGATTCCCTTGGTGGTCCTGGTGTTCTGGATTGGCCTGTACCCGAAGCCGATATTCCGCATCCTGGACAAGCCGGTGCAGAAGCTCGTGCAGCAGGTGCGTGGGACCTACTATTCGGGAATGGCGGTAGCGGAGAGAGCGGCCGAGGCCGAGGCGGATCAGTCCGGCACGACTTCCACGGGGATGCACTGAGGGTGGCATGATGGACATTCTCGGGTCACTGTTCTCCTGGCTTCCGGTGGAGCTGTGGATCATGCGGCCGGAACTGTGCCTGACCCTGGCCGCGTTCCTCACGCTGATCTTCTCCGTTGCGCGGCGGGCCTTCCAGCCGCGCTGGCTGGGCTACTTTTCGATCGCCGTGACCGCTGCGGTCGGCGCCCCCCTGCTGGATCTCTTCAGACGCACCACCGAGTTGCCCGGGCAGGAGTTCGTGGCCTGGAACGGCATGTTCGTGGTGGATTCGTTCGCGGTCTTTTTTAAAGTGCTCTTTCTGCTGGCAGCCATCCTCACCATGCTCATGAGCATCCGCTACCTGGATGTGGAGAAGGCGCACACGGGTGAGTATTACGCGCTCATCATGTTTGCCGTGGTGGGCATGATGTTCATGGTCTCCGCACGCGATCTGATTCTGCTGTTCGTGGGCCTGGAGACCATGTCGATATCGACATACATTCTTGCCGGCTACCTGAAGCGTGACCGCCGCTCGAATGAGTCGGCGCTCAAGTATTTCCTGCTCGGCTCCTTTTCGACCGGAATCTTCCTGTACGGCATCTCGCTCGTCTACGCGGTGACCGGTTCCACCCACCTGCGCGTCATCTCCGACGCCATCGCGGAGGGCCTGGTGAACCACCCGCTCCTGGTGCTCGGGCTCATCCTGATGATCGTGGCTCTCGGCTTCAAGATCGCCGCGGTGCCGTTTCACATGTGGGTTCCTGATACTTACGAGGGGGCTCCCACCACGATCACCGCGTTCTTCTCGACCGCCGTCAAGGCGGCCGGTTTCGCCATCGTTCTGCGCATCCTGGTGGAAGGGATGCTCTCCGCCCGCATGCACTGGGCGCCCCTGGTGGTGATCCTGTCGGCGGCCAGCATGATCATCGGAACTCTTGGAGCCCTGCTGCAAGAGAATGTGAAGCGACTGCTGGCCTACTCCAGCATTACCCATGTCGGCTACCTGCTCATGGGAGTGCTTGCCGTGCAGCGCGGCGCCGATACCGGCGCGCGCGGCATGGTGGCCATCGCCGTGTACCTGCTGGCCTACACGTTCATGAACATGGGAGCTTTCGGGCTGGTCGTGGCCCTCCGGCGCGAAGGGCTGGTGGGGGATCAGGTGGATGATTTCACGGGCCTGGCCCGGCGGGCACCGCTGGCGGCTTTCTCCATGCTCGTGTTCATGCTGTCGCTTGGAGGCATCCCGGCCACGGCCGGATTCATCGGTAAGTGGTACCTGTTTGGAGCCGCGATCAAGGCCGACTATGTGTGGCTCGCGGTTCTGGCCGTGCTGGCCAGCGCCACCTCGCTCTACTACTACCTGCGGGTGGTCGTGCGGATGTACATGGGAGAGGCGGAGGAGGAGGGCGGCCTGCGGCCGTCCGGAGCGCTGGCATCGGCGCTGGTGATCAGCCTGGTGTTCACTATCTTAATGGGACTCTACCCGCAGCCGTTCATATGGCTGGCGCAGCACGTGGTCCTGTACTGAGTTCCCGGCCGCACGTTTGAAAATACCGTTCGGTTTTGCTACGATCCTGCGCTCCTCGCTAAGGAGCCATTCTGGCGCACCCACACCCCGAGAAGCCCGGGCCGCGGAAAAACCGTCAAGACGAGTGGCGGCGTGCATGGGCTCTCGCTTTCAGTCTGGGCTGGGGCTTGGTGGCGAGCGTCGGCATCTGTGGATCCCTGGGCTATCTGGCAGACAGGTTATGGGAAACTGTTCCGTGGCTGACAGTGTCGGGTTTCAGTCTCGGCGTTGTAGTGGGGCTTTACCAGTTCATCAGGACGGTGCTGCGCACGCGACCCTGAGCAGGAACTCAGGGTGGGACGCAGGTTTGAGAGGGTTGGGTGAAAGGATCTGAGGTCGTGGTGAGCGCACTCTTTGGTGTCGGAGTGAGTGCCCTGTGCGCCATCATCTGGGGTTTGGCAGCAGTGCTGGCAGGGAGCGCTAGCAGTAGACGGTTCATGTTCTTACACCTCGGTGGAATGGCCATCCGGTTGGCGCTGGCCACCGGACTCAGCGTTGGAATTCTGCTGAGGGGCGGTGTGCGTGAGGGCATTTTTGTTGGCTCTCTGGTGAGCAGCTACGCGCTTTTGATGATCGTCGAGATACTATGGTTGGCTCTCCATGGCCGACCCTCGGCGTATGGCTCTCGCCTGGGCAAACGAATGGCGGAGAGATGAGCGATACTGCACAGGAGCGGGTCCATACTGTCGGTCCAGAGGCACCTTCCACCTCTGAGGTATTGGACCCCGCCGTGCACGGTGGTGGAGAACATGGAGAAGACATTGGCCAGACGATCATGCGTCATGTAACGGATAGCAACACGCTCGAGTTACCGTTCGTCGGAGAAGTTCACCTGCCCCACCTAGAGATCGGAGGAGTGGATCTTTCTATCACCAAGCATGTTGTTATGATGTGGCTTGCTAGCCTCCTGATAATCATGCTGTTCAGCGTGACGTTGCGGAACCGCCGAACGGTTCCGCGAGGCTTGGCCAACCTCCTTGAGATGTTGGTTGTTTTTGTGCGTGACGAGCTTGCAGTGAAGAACATCGGGGAGGAAGGGAAGCGCTTTGCCCCGTATCTGTTGACGACCTTCTTCTTCATTTTAACCTGCAATCTCTTGGGACTCGTGCCTTATATGGCAACAGCGACTGGAAATATCTCGGTCACCGCAGGGCTGGCGATCGTGGCCTTTCTGGTGGTCCAGATGGGGGGAGTCCAGGCCCATGGCTTTGTGGGCTACGTCAAGAATTTTGTTCCCCAGGGTGTTCCGCTTTGGCTGTATCCGCTCCTCTTCCCGATTGAAATACTCGGGATGTTGATCAAGCATTTCGTTCTCTGTGTTCGTTTGTTCGCGAACATGCTGGCTGGGCACTTCGTGCTCGTGACATTCATCTGCCTGATTTTCGTGATGAAGAGTATCTGGGTTGCCCCGATTTCGGTAAGTTTTGCCTTGTTCGTGAGCTTACTGGAGATCCTGGTAGCTATCATTCAGGCGTACATCTTCGCCATGCTGGCATCGTTGTTCATCGGCATGGCGGTTCATTCTCACTGAAACGGTGACTGGCAAACGAAGGAGGTAATCTGGTTATGGGGGATGTATCGGTACTACACTATTTTGGAGCGGCGATTGGAGCTGGCATGAGCGTGATCGGAGCGGCTTATGGGATTGGCCGCCTCGCTTCCGCGGCCCTGGAGGGGACGGCACGTCAGCCGGAGGTCAGTGGAGATATCCGAGTGACGATGATCATCGCTGCAGCTCTGATCGAAGGAGCGACCTTCTTCGCGCTCATCATCTGCATTGTTCTAGCGTTTAAGTAAGTTCTAAGAATGCTAATTCAGCCTGAACCAGGTATCATTATCTGGACGATCGTCACGTTCGTCGTCCTACTTTTTGTGTTGAAGCGGGTAGCCTGGAAGCCAATGCTTTCCATGCTCGACGAGCGAGAAAAGTCGATCCGCGAGTCGCTGGAGGGTGCCGAGCGCGCCCGCAAGGAAGCGGCTGCATCAGTCGAGGAGCAGAAGCGGTTTCTGGAGCGCGCCCGCAAGGAGGGCATGGAGACGCTCAACCGCCACCAGCGTGAGGCCGAGGCCCTCCGCCAGGACCTCACATCGAAGGCACGGGAGGAGGCAGACCGGCTCCTAGCCGATGGGCGGCGGCAGATAGAGCAGGAGACCCGCGCCGCAGTGAAGCAGATTCGCCGCGAGGCGGTTGATCTGGCGCTCTCTGCGGCCGAGAAGGCGATTGGCGCCTCGCTCGACGAGCGCAATCAGCGACGCCTGATTGAAGAGCACATCGACAGCCTGCATTCGATCGAGAAGAATAACTGACTTCAAACCCGGGCCCGGCACTCTCCTCCTCGACCCGGGCCCTCCGGAGCGCCTGAGGCATGCGACAGGTCAGGGTTCGACTGCGCGCCGTGAAGGATCGCTCCTACCCGATTTTCATCGGCAGCGGCCTGCTTCCGCGGCTCGGCCGCGAGCTTCCACGCCTGTGTCCGGCGGCGCGCTACGTAATCATCAGCGATACGAGGGTTGGCCGGGGCCACGGCGCGGTCTTGCTCCGCACCCTGCGCCGACGCCGCACACCGGTGAGCCTGATCACGTTCCCCTCCGGAGAGCGTCACAAGACCCGCCGTACCAAGGACCGCCTCGAGGACCAGCTGGTACGGCTGCGCTGCGGGCGTGACGCCGCTCTGCTGGCGCTGGGCGGCGGTGTGGTCGGGGACATGACGGGCTTCGTGGCCGCCACCTACCAGCGGGGTATTCCGTACATCCAGATCCCCACGACCTTGCTGGCCATGATCGATGCCTCGGTGGGGGGCAAGACCGGGGTGGATCACCCGGCCGGCAAGAACCTGATCGGGGCTTTTCACCAGCCCAGAGCCGTGTGGACGGATGTGACGACCCTCTCCACGCTGCCGGCGCGGCAGTTCAGGGCTGGCCTCGCGGAGGCGGTGAAGCACGCGGCCATCGCTGACCGGGCCCTGCTCCGATTCCTCGAGAAACGGTCCGTCGATTTGGGTCGCCTGGAGCCCGACGTCCTCGAACGCCTGGTGGAGCGTAACTGTCGCATCAAGGCTTCCGTGGTCATGCGCGACGAGCAGGAAGCCGGTCTGCGGCAGGTGCTCAACTTCGGGCACACGGTGGCTCACGCCCTGGAGACCACGGCGGGGTACCGGTTGCTGCATGGGGAGGCGGTCTCCGTCGGTATGGCGGTCGAGGCTACCCTGTCCGTGCGGCTGGGCGGCCTCGAGGCGGCAGAGCGCGAGCGCTTGCTTCGGCTTCTCGAGGCGCTGGGGTTGCCAACCCGTCTACCCTCCGGAATCGACCCGCGCGCTGTGGTGCGCGCCACCTACGCCGACAAGAAAGCCCGCCGTGGTGTCCCGCTCTACACTCTGCCGCGCCGGCTCGGTTTGACCCCCGCCTGGGGCCGTTCTCCGGTCAGGCCCGTGGAGGATCGGCAGGTGCTTCGAGCCCTCCGAGAGCACTCCTCGTAAGTATCTGAAAACACATGAGTTGTTTTGGTTTTTTTGTGGGGTGAGGCGCGGTATACTTAGCACACTGAATTTCCCGCAGGTCAGGTTTTCAGAGCCAGTTTGAAGGGGGAAAGAGCCCCGCGTTGGGGTTGCGCCGGCGGAGCGTTGAGGTGAGGAGAACATCCGGCGCTATCACTGCACGGGTGTGGTCGATAGATCATGGCCCAAAAGGGACTCAAGCGTTTGGTGGAACGGGCGGTCCGCAAGCGTGTGGCGCTGCGGATCGAGTCTCATCCCCAGCGCCTGGTGGCCGTTGCCCCGGGCCGCTCGATCACCCTCCGCATTCACCCCGCGGTTCTGGACACCGACCGCGAGACCCAGCGGTTGCTCGTGGAGTTCATCCGCGATCCCCGGCGGGATGTTCAGCGCCGTATCCAGAGGCGTCTGATCTCCTACATCGGTGGCCCGCGCCTGCGACCGGATCAGCAGATCCAGCACGGACGCCTTGGTCGCGTGCACAACCTCCAGCAACTCTACCAGAAGGTCAACCGGCGTTACTTCCGGGGCCGAGTCAAAGCGGAGGTGATGTGGGGTCGAGCCTACCGTGGGAAGCGTCGCTGTTCGATTGATTTCGGCTCCTACGAGCGCTCCGAGAAAGTCATTCGTATCAGCCCGGTTCTGGATCGTCGCTGGGTGCCTTCCTTCTTCGTGGAGTACATCCTCTTTCACGAGATGCTCCACGTGGTCATCGGCTTTCGCCGCAACGGCACGCGCCGGTTGTTGCATCCCCCCGAGTTCCTGGAGCGCGAGCGTCGCTTCAGGTTCTACAACGCTGCCACCCGCTGGGAGCGCGCCAACCTCTGGCGCTTTGTGCACGCCTGATCGGCCACCCCTCTGGACGGGACTTCTCAGCTATGTGACGGCACAGCCGACGGGGCCTCGACCTCGAACTGAAAAGTGGTATGCCCGATTCGGAAGCGCTCGTGTACGGTATGATTCACGGCGGCGAGAATTCGCTGGGTTTCACGGACAGTCATGTTCTGAACCACGAGGTGCCCGGTCATCGAGTACATTTGCGAGGTGATCTCCCATACATGCGCGTCGTGGACATCCTGAACTCCCGGCACGCTCTTGATGGCGTTGCAGACATCCGGCAACGAGAGCTCCTTGGGAGTGGATTCGAGCAGTACGTGCGAGGCGTCCAGCAGCAGCTTCAACCCCCATGTAAGCACCACACCTCCGATGACCAGGCTCAGGACGATATCCACCCAGTACCATTCGGTGTAGAGCATGACCACTCCGCCCACCACGATCGCGACCGACGACAGCGTGTCGGTCAGCAGGTGCACAAATGCGCCTCTGATATTGAGGTCGTGCCCCATGACACCATGCAACATCCATGCTCCGGCGAGGTTGACGATCAGGCCAAGGACCGCGATGCCCAGCATGGTGTGTGCGTGGATTGGCTGGGGCGCAAGGATCTGCCGCACCGCGCCGTAGAAGATGTAGCCGACGATGACGAAAATAGTCAGAGCGTTGAACAGTGCCGCCAGCACCTCGATGCGGTAGTATCCGAAGGTCCGGCGCTCGTCGGTGGGGCGTGAGGCAATCCGCACCGCCGCCAGAGACATCACCAGGGCGAACAGGTGGGTTAGCATATGACCGGCGTCGCTCAGCAGCGCGAGGCTGTGGGTGATCAGGCCACCGACGATCTCGCCGATCATCATGATGGTGGTAATGGCGATGACCCACCGCAGACGCCGGTCCTCGGCGTGCTTTGCGGGCCGGTTGTGGAATACGCTGCCGAGTTCTGTGCAGGGATGTAAGTAGCGGCTCATGGAATTTTCATGTTACTGGAAAACCGCGCCCGAGGTGCTGCGTACTGCGGTATTCAGTGTGTGCTCGCGCCGCCGGCGGGCTCGACTTCGCCGGAGGATGTTTCGAGGATGAGCAGACGTAGGGATGTGCCTCCGATGCGGATCAGGTCGTTGTGGACGATCTTGCGCCGTGTCTGTCGCACCCCGTTCACGAACACACCGTTCTTGCTCTTGAGGTCATGGAGGTAGATGTGATCCCAGGCTTTCACCGAAAGACGCGCGTGACGGCGCGACACGGCGCTGTCCTCCAGGCTGATCTCGCACTCCTTGCGCCCGATAATGAACTCGCCCCCTCGGGAAAGATCGAAGGTGGTGCCGGCCAACGGGCCGTCGACCGCCTGCAGCTGAATCGAAACCTTGCGGCGCGTTGCCGAGCCGCTGGGCGGTTCGGCCAGGGTTATCGTGGGATCGGAACCGCTTTTACCCGATTGTCCGGACATGATCATGGCGCCAAAGCTCCGCCCTCCTCGCGCACCAGGGCGTGCGGCAAATCTATGGCGGGCGAAGGCCAGACGCAACACCGAGCGCTCCGCCGCGGTGTTGCGCGCTTCAGCGGCCTGCTGCTGGCGCTGCTGCTGGCGCTGGGTCCGGCCACGGCCAGCCCCGATTTCCGGCGGGCTTCAACCGAGGCCCTCGAGCTTCTCCAGAAGCTGGTCCGCGCGGACACGACGAACCCTCCAGGAAACGAGATCCTGGCAGCGAAGATTCTCGAGGAGTTTCTGGTCAAAGAGGGACTCACCTGTGAGGTAGTGGAGCCCGAGCCGACCCGCGGAAACCTGATCTGCCGCCTGCATGGGAAGGGTGACGCACGGCCCCTGCTCGTGCTGGCGCACCTGGATGTGGTGGGCGTGGATGCGGACCAGTGGCGGGTGCCGCCCTTCTCCGGCAGGCTGCGTGACGGGCACGTGTACGGTCGCGGTGTGCTGGATGACAAGGGAATGGCGGCCGCGATCGCTGAGGCTCTGGCTCTGATGGCGCGGGAAGAGATTGTGCCGGCGCGGGACGTGATCTTCGTGGGCACTGCGGATGAGGAATCCTCCGGCGGTCTCGGCCTCGAGTGGCTGCTGGAGAACCGCCCCGAACTGCTGGAAGCGGAGATGGCCCTCAATGAGGGTGGCCGAATCCTCAAGGTCGGCGGCGAGATCGTTCTGGCCGGCGTGCAAAACGACGAAAAGATTTACCTCGACCTCAAGCTTCTGGCTCGAGGAGAATCAGGCCACTCTTCGCTACCCGGCACCGACAGTGCGATCATCACCTTGGCGCGCGCCCTCATGCGGCTCACGGAACATCGCTTTCCGCCCCGGATCAGGCCCAGTGTGGTGGGCTATTTCGAGGCGCTGTCGCTGTCGCAGCAGGCCTCGACAGCGCATTGCATGACACGCCTGGAGGACCCAGCCGAGGGAGCGCTGTGCGCCGACATCCTGTCTCAGAACGCCGTCTGGAACGCGCAGCTTCGCACCACCTGCACCCCGACGATCATCGACGGAGGATTCCGGGCTAACCTGATACCCTCGCAGGCGGAAGCCAACCTCAACTGCCGATTGCTGCCGGGAACCGATCTCCAGGAACACCTCAGGGAACTCGAGCAGGTGTTCAGCGGCCTCCAGGTCCGGATCGAGCCGCCCGGAGAGAGGCAACCGCCGCCCCCAGCCTCTCCGATGGAGGGGCCGCTCCCCGGGGCGATTCGCAGGGCGATGGAACGCCTGGCGCCGGACGCACAGGTCGTGGCGTATACCAGCCCCGGAGGGACGGACTCCAGGCTTCTGAGGCAGAGGGGTATCCCGGCCTATGGTCTGCTGCCGTTTCCTCTCGAAGAGGGGGATGCCAAGCTCATGCACGGAGACAACGAGCGCCTGAGCCTCGAGAGCTTCGCATTTGGCGTCAAGGTCATGTACGAGATTCTGATCGAGGCGAGCTCGAGCGTCACGCCGGTTGAGGAACCGTGAGCGATCCTCCTGAGCCGGTGGCAGTCCGTGCCTGCGTTTCCGGAAAGGCGGCGCAGGTCGGGAATAGGTCTCTCGGGTCTGCGGAGCTCCCATCCTGGAACGGGCACGCAAAATACGCTGCTGCCGCTGCGGGTATTTTGAGGCTTGCCCGAACGCTCTGACCCGGCCGCCGTCAGGATACCCCACCGGCCACCTCCCGGCCATCTAAACAGTTCATTCCAAAAAACTTATACCACGCGCCCGGTTTGACTTCGGGGATCGTGGTTCCTATATTTCCACGGGGCCGCAGGGCCTGCGCCCGTGGCATGTCTGCATGACTAAGAACCCTGATCCGAACCCGTCCGGTCGCACCTTTGGGCGCTACGAGCTCATCCGTGAGATCGGCCGCGGCGCCATGGGCCGGGTCTACCTAGCACGTGATCCTGCCATCGACCGCCAGGTGGCGCTCAAGACGGTGTCGTTCATGGAGGGATTCCCCGAAGAAGAGCGCAAGGTGGCGCGCCAGCGGTTCCTGGGCGAGGCCCGGGCCGCCGGAGGTTTGCTGCATCCGAGCATCATCACGATTTTTGACGTGGGCGAGCACGACGGGCAGCCGTTCATCGCCATGGAGTATGTCGAGGGAACGACGCTCGAGAAGCACAGCCGCCCGCCCGATCTCCTGGAGGTCGAGCGCGTGGTGGCACTGATCGCGCAGGCGGCCCGCGCCCTCCAGCACGCGCACACGCGCAACATCGTCCACCGCGACATCAAGCCGCCGAACCTCATGCTGGCCAACGACGGAACGATCAAGATCGCCGACTTTGGGCTCGCCAAGAATGCGGCCGCCAACCTGACCCAGGACGGTACCATCCTCGGCACGCCCTACTACATGTCGCCGGAGCAGGTCATGGGTCGGCAGCTCGATGGACGAAGCGATTTGTTTTCGCTGGCCGTTGTGCTGTACGAGCTCCTGGGGGGGTATCGCCCGTTTGAGGCGGAGGACATCCGCACCATCCTGTATCGCATCGCGCACGAGCCGGTGCCGCGCCTGGAGGAGAATGGCCGTCCCATCCCCCGCGCTCTGCATGAGGTTCTCACGCGCGCTCTGGCCAAGAAGCGGGAAGAGCGCTTCGCAAACGGAGAGATCCTTGCCTGTGCACTGGAAAAAGCCCTGCACAATCGCGGGCGGCGGGGCGAGGCAACGGTGGTGCTGACGGATGCTCCCGCAGAGCCGCGCGCCCGGCGCTCCGCCCGACGCCGGCCGGCGAAGCGCGCCAACGCGCCGCAGGCGGGTGCTTCCTCAGCGGTCTCTCCGCTGCGTATGCGCTGGATGGCCGCAGCCTTCACCGGCGGCCTGCTCGGCTTTTTTCCGACCATCGTCAACCGTCACTTCGAGGCCCGGCCCTCCGTGACGCTCGAACGACCGGTGCCGGTGCCGGTGGAGGTGCCGGAGAACGCGCGTCTGCGCCTCAACGGTGTGTTGCTGGCCGGGCAGCTGCTCCCGGCCGGCATTCTGGACGAAGGCAGGCACCGGCTGGAGGTGGAAACGCCCTGTGAGCGGGGGGAGCTGACGCTGGAGGCAAGCGTTGATCCCCCGGTGTTGTTGCTGGAACCGCGCACGCAGCGGCTGCCCCTGATGAGCGATCCGCCGGGAGCGGAGGTATGGCTCGATGGTGAGACGACCGGCCTGCGGACACCGGCGGGCCTCGATCTCGGGATATGCGGGACGCACAGAGTTGAACTGAAGCTCAAGGGATATGAGACGGTGGCCCTGGACCTTGAGCCACAGGGGGACTGGCTGTCGCTCGTCGAGGACACGCTCGCCCTCAACACGATCCCCAACGGTGTCGTGCAGGTGCCCAGGGCGCCTTACGAAGTGCAGGTGCTGGTCGAGGGGATCCCTGTCGGCGGCGCCGGCGACACGATCGAGCTGCCTCCCGGGCGGGTAGCTCTGGTTCTGCGCAACCGCGATCTGTTCCTGAACCGCACGATCACGGTTGATATCGAGCCCGGCGGTGTACACGAGCTGGCGGTACAGTTCGGAGTTCCGGGCATGCTGAGTGTGCATGCGCAGCCCTCGAACTGCGCGGTGAGCATCGACGGACGCAATGTCGGATCGCCTCCGATACTCAACCTTCCCGTGGTTGCGGGAAAACACCTGGTCCGTTGCCGCCTCAAGGCGACAGGTGAGGAACAGGTGCAATCGATCCAGATTTCATCGGGGAGGAATGCCAAATGTCAGTTCAAGTTCTGAGGCTTCGAATGTTCACGGGCCTGCTCGCCTTGATGATGCTCGCCATCGGCGGCACAGGCACGCTCGCGGCCGATTCGGTCGATCAGCGGATCTTCGAGCACGCGGAACGGCTGGTGAATGAAGGCCGCCCCGATCTGGCGCTGGACGAGTACCGCCGCCTGATTGAGAGTTACCCCCGCAGCAGCCTCGTGGATGATGCCCTGGTCGCCATCGGCACCCGTCTGTATGCGGTGTCCAGTCTGGAACAACTGGGCCGCGCGCTGGGCGAGGATCTTGAAGAGGCGTACCGTACCTTCGACAAGGTGCGCCGGGGGCTCGCGCAGGCGAGTGCCGCTCCGGAAGCCATCATGCGCATGGCCTACCTCCGTCTGGAGCCGTATTCGGCGAATCGTGATGTCGAGCAGGCGCGGGCGCTGTTCGAGAGCGTGAGCGAGGTCTATCCCGGGTCCAAGTGGGTGGATGACGCGCATATGGGCATGGCTTTCTGTTCGCGCCTTGGTGGCAACCCGGCCGGCGTGATCGTGGACCTGCTGCCGTTCTGGGAAAGCCAGGCGACGAGCAAATTGCGTTTCAGGGCGCTGCTATGGAATGCGGAAGCCTACGAGGCTCTCGGGCGGAGGGCTCAGGCTTTGGAGATCTACCAGCGGGTGCGTGAAGAGGCTGCGGGATCAGCCGAGGCGTTGCAGGCGCAGGGCCTCCTGGTCGGACTCCTGCGGCGCACCCTGGCGGCAAGCGGCCAAGCCTGGCTTACTGAGGATTCCCGGTTCGACGGCCAGGTTGACGACGCCCGTGAGGTGACGGGTGTATGGGCATCGCCGAAGGGATGGATTTATCTCGCTGACCAAGGCACCGGGCGCATCCTCAGGCTCGACCGTCAGGGGCGCAAGCTCGGCCAGAGGCCGGCGGCGAAGCCCGCTCTTCTGGCGTTCGATGTCTACGGGCAGGCGGCCGTGCTGGAGGGGTCAGCTCTCAAGGTCGGCAAGCAACGGTGGGATCTTGCCGTGCCCCGCCAGGGCAAGAAGCTCAGTCGCCTGCGACCGGCCGCGGCACCGATGCCGCGCCACGACTCGAACTGGTGGTTCGTGGATGAGAGGGGTGAGGCAGTGCTGGAGTTCAACAGCGCTCTGGGTTACGAGCGCGTGGTCTGGGAGGATGCCAAGTCCAGAATCGATCGCGCGCGCAGCGGAGCGCAGGGGAGCGTCTGGCTGTTGGACATGAAGGCGAACCGCCTGACGCGCCTCGATGAGGAGGGAGCCGTGCAGGTGATTGATCTGCGGGCGGCACCGGTTTCACTCCGGCGCCCGGTCGATCTTGCCGTCGACATTCACGGGGCGGTCTGGGTTCTCGATGCCAGCAAGAATGGAGTGGCCGTCTTCTCACCCGCGGGAGAGTACGAAGGCTTCGTGCAGCTCAAAGGATCACTGAATCGAGCCAACCTGGAGGCCGTCGAAGTGGACGCCTCAGGTGCGCTGCTGGTCTACGACGCCCGGCAGCGTCGGTTGCGGAGGTTTCTGGATCCTCTGCCGCGGACCGGGTATACGAGCCAGGCTGAGGTGAAGCGATGAATATCATCAGAGCAGTTGGATATCTGGCTTGTGTCCTGGGAGCGTCGGCTCTGTCACTGGCTGTTGCGATGACGGAAAACCCGGACCCTGCCGCCCCAACGGATCCGTCGTTTGCTAGGCAGCTCCTCCTCGCCGGAGAAACGGAACTCCAGGAACTGAGATATTCAGAAGCCATCGCCTACCTTAGCGAGGCGCTCAAGCTCGCCGCCTCCTCGGACGATCCCGCCGATCGGTCCCTTCTCCCGCGCGCCCACAAATTGCGCGCCCTGGCACGGATGAACATGGGAGACACGCCGGCGGCGGAGAAGGATTTCGCGGCCCTGGTCGAGATCGATCCCACGCATGACCTCGATCGTGAGCTGATTTCTCCAAAGATCCTGAAGGTTTTCGATCGGGTGAGGGATCGGCGCACCGCATTGATAACGCTACGCTGCGACCCCCCTGACTGCCGTGTCAGCCTGGGCCCGCAGATGGTGGAGATCCTCGCACCGGTCGTGGAGCGCAGGGTGCGCGCCGGTCAGTACCCAATCCGCATCGAGCGCCAGGGTTTCGAGCCGCTCGAGGAGGTCTGGACCGTTCTTCCGGGACAGAGGTTGGAGCGTGAGGTAAAGCTGGTCCAGAACTCACAATCGTTCCAGGTCATGACCATTCCGCCCGGGGCGCGCGTGCTTCTCGATGGTGTCGAGGTGGGTGTCACCCGCGGACCGGCACCGGTTGAGTTTCAGGAGCGAGCCCACCAGGAGGGAGTGAGCCTGGCGGAGTTGTCGGCGCCGCTGCTCGTGGCGTTTGTGCCGGTCGGCAAGCATGAGCTGCGCGTCGAGCGCCGCTGCCACCAGGTGGCACGGTTCGCGCTGGAGGTCCGGCGCGACATGCGCTCGACCCAGCCCATCCTGTTCAAACCGGTGCACCTGAAGCCCAACGTCGCAGCGCTGGATCTCAGAA
This sequence comes from Acidobacteriota bacterium, assembly GCA_027295505.1. Taxonomy (GTDB): domain Bacteria; phylum Acidobacteriota; class Polarisedimenticolia; order JAPUKU01; family JAPUKU01; genus JAPUKU01. Next base: position 12,508 of record JAPUKU010000203.1, on the reverse strand, counting down.
GCCATCTCTCGGGGGCCGAAGTGTGGCTGGACGGCAAGTCGATCGGCAAGTTGCCCCTCAGGCGCGAGAACGTTTGCGCTGGCATTCACGAAGTGGAAGTGCGGTTTCCGACCGGCACCCGCTGGTACGACACGGTCGATCTTCCGGCCGCCCGCACGCACCGCCTGCAGGTATACCCCAGACCCTCCATGGGTTTTCTCGGGCTCGTTCAGGTGGGATCCGAGGTGCGCGCGGACCGGCGTCATGTGGAGGCGGAGGTCGTGAAGCACCTGGAAAGCCTGCGCGCACTGAACGTGGATCGACTCGATCGCACGAAAGAGGGACGCCACCACTGGGCAGCGCTGGTGTCCGCTGCACCGATTGACGCCCCGGGCCAGGATCTTCTGGCGGCGCGCCTTGGCTCGTGGATGAGGACCCAGCCACAGGAAGAGCGTCCCGATCTGGCCCTGGGAATTGTGCTGCGCCGGCGCGACCAGGCAGATGAAGTCGTCTTTTACCTGATCTCGAAACTGGCAGGGTCGGCCGAGGTGAGGCGAGCACGGCTAGGCACCAAGGCCATGGAGCGTTTCTTCGCCAACCTCAATCGGCCAACCGAGACCGAGGAGACCTGGGCGGGGTGGACCGCCGTCGATCTACCCGGCGGAAAAGTGCCGGTCGTGGCCTTGGTGACCGAACAGGGCCCCGCGTACCGTGCCGGTCTCAGGGCAGGCGATCAGATCCGCGCCATCGACGATGAGACCGTCGGCAGTGCTGCCGATTTGCGCCGCCTCATGGAGGTCATCGCACCGGGCGAGACCGTTCTTGTGAGCCGGGTGACGGCCGCCGGAGATCGAGGAGCCCTGACGCTGGCTCCTCAGGCCAGACCCCGTGTGCTGCCGCTCAATCATCCCGACGTGCTGTATCATGCGGCGCACGCTCACCTGCAGCACCTGGTGCTCGGTGGCGCTGACGGGGCCACCGGCCAGTTGGCCGCCCTCAACCTGGGTGTCGTTCTTCTGCACTTTGGCCGCGCTGAGGAGGCGCTGGTGTCGTATCTTGAGCCAGGTGTTGCAGGGATCCTGCAACCGATTGTGCATTACCTGCGTGCCCGCGCACACCAGAGCCTTGGCAAGCGCCGGGCGGCCCGCGCTGACTTGCAGGCGGCGGCTCGCTTTCAGCCCTCGGTGCTCGAGCCGCTCAACCTGCCGGTCAGCATCCTCTCCGCTGAGGCGCTGGCCCACCCCCTGAAGTAGAATAGACCGCCCTGCCGCCACGGCAGGTCCACGGAGTCGACACGTCCGATGATCCCCGGCGCCCTTCTCATCGTTGAAGATGATCCTGCCCTCAGCGAGGTGTTGCGCCTCGCTCTGGACCGGGAGGGACATGAGGTCTTGTGCTCGTCCTCGGCCGGGGAGGCGTTGCGTCACCTGGGCGAGCGTCCCGTCGATCTGATTCTCACCGACCTGTGGCTGCAGCCGACCAGCGGCCTTGACCTTCTGCGGGAAGTGCAGCGGCGCTCTCCAGCCACGCCGGTCATCGTCATGACGGGCCGGGCGGATGTGGATACGGCCGTCACCTGCATCAAGGAAGGCGCCTACGATTACATCACTAAGCCGTTCGATCTGCGTAAGCTGACGCTCGATGTTGCCAAGGCCCTGGAACATCGCAGACTGAAGGAGAATCTTGAAGCGCTCCAGCAACGCGTGCACGGGCGCTGGCGTCTGGGAAGTCTGATCGGACGCAGCCGGTGCATGCAAGAGATTTTCGATGCCATCGAGCGGGTGGCGCCCACTCAGAGCACGATCCTTGTGCTCGGCGAGTCGGGCACGGGTAAGGAGCTCGTGGCCGGCGAGATCCATCGCCGGAGCACGCGCGTCTCCGGCCCGTTCATACCGGTCAACTGCGGAAGCCTGCCCGCCACGCTGCTGGAAGGAGAGCTGTTCGGCCACGAGAAGGGTGCCTTCACAGGGGCTGAACGGGACAAAGCCGGATTGTTCGAGGCGGCCTCGGGAGGAACCATCTTTCTCGACGAGATCGGCGTCACCACCCCACAGACCCAGATCGGCCTGCTGCGGGTCCTGCAGGAACGGGAGGTGAGGCGGGTGGGGAGCACCCGCTCGCGCAAGGTGGACGTGCGTGTGGTGGCGGCCACCAACGCGGACCTGGAACGGGGTATGGAGGACGGATCGTTCCGACCCGACCTTTATTACCGTCTCAGCGCCGTGACGCTGACTTTGCCTCCGCTGCGGCAGCGCCCCGAGGATATTCCGCTTCTCGCTGAGCACATTCTTGGCGATTTGTGCCGCCGTCTGGGAAAGGCACCACGCACGATGTCGCCGCGCGTGGTTGAGGCGCTGAGCGCCCACCTTTGGCCCGGCAACGTGCGTGAGCTCGCCAACGTGCTCGAGCAGGCGGTGATCTTTTCCTCACGCCCCGAGCTGCGCCCACGCGATCTTCCCCTTCGGCCGCCGGCGTCGGGGGCCGAGACCGAAACGCTCGAGTCGATCGAGCGCCACCACATCCAGAGGGTGCTGCAGCTCACGGCCGGAAACAAGCTCAAGGCGGCACGCATTCTCGGCATCCCGCGCACCTCTCTCTACCGGCGTCTGCAGCGACTCGGCATCGACACCTCCTCCTGATCTTCAAGCGCGTCCGCCAGCCCTGGTCCGGCCGCCGCCGTTCACCCCTCCCGACTCCGCCCGGAGCTCTTCGCTCCGGAGTGCCCGTCCTCCGAGAGCGATCGTCCGTTCTGGGACAGGTTTGTTCAATTTAATTAACTCCTTTATTTTAAATAGCTTATAACATAACCGGTACCGGAAGGCTGGCTCCGGAGGAGTGATGACTGTCCGCGGGCGGACGTTTCTGGCGCAAGGAGCGCATTGTTCAGCGCCGGGTTTTTTCTCAGAAATTCCCGGTAACCTATTGTCATTGATAGTGATTTCCGATCCGATCCGGTGTGTTGATCAACTTGGCACCAGTGTTGCTCTACCAGGTGCTCGTGTCGGGTACGACACCGGCCGCAGAGAAGAACCGGTAATGGAGAAGAAGACATTCGAGCGCACGCTGATCCTCACGTTCCAGATCCCATCCCGCAGCGGGGAGAGGGTGGCGCGATCGCTGGGAAGGGGGCGCCGCGTGTGCCCCTGGACACCGGACAGTGACTGGAACCTGCTCGATCGCGACGATGTCTCATCGCTGATCCTCTCGGATGCCGGCCTCCCCAACTCTGTCTGCGCCTGGATCCGCAGGCTGCGTCACCGTGCTCCGGATCTGCCGGTGATCTTTCTAGCAGACCGGCACACCCGCGAGCTCGAGGTTCTGGTGCGCCAGGCCGGCATCCATTACTACCTGCACGAAGCCGCGCTGGAGGCGGAGCTGCCGCTTCTCCTCGGGGCGCTCGAACGCCGTTCCGGGGCGCTGGGGAGTGAGCCGGTCCTCGCGGGAGCGGAAGGTGTCACGGCCGGAAGCGGAGGTCACGAATGAGTTTTATCGCGGGCCCGGCGGCCGTTGTCATGCGCTGCGAGATCTCCAGTGGTGAGGAGGGTCTTCAACAGGCCCGCCGGTGGGTCCGCGAGCTGGCACGCCAGAGCGGTTTCGACCGCACCGAGCAGGTCAGCTTCTGCACGGCCGCGCAGGACGCACTGGAGCACGTGATCGCCCGGGCCTACGCTGGCTGTGACGGATTGCCCATCCTTCTGAACGCCTCAAATGGTGGCGGCGATGTTGTTCTTTCGATCCGGGACTACGGGCGCAAACCCTGGCGTTCGCTGCGGTCCGCACAAACGGCGTGCACTTTGCCGGAGGACGTGTACGGACTCTGGAGGCTCTATGGCCTCGTCGACGAGGTACGACTCGATTCCACACCCACGGACGGCAGCATTCTGACGCTGGTGAAGAGGGGGCGGACCTGCTCATGAGCTCACCCGCGCAGGTCACCACGCTTCTCGAGCGCCTCAAGCACCTCACCGGGGTCGAGTTCGGCTGGCGCGCGGCGCATGAGCGGCCAGAACCGGGCGTCGCTAGCGGTGCGGTGGAGGTGGATGGTTGCTTTGCCGGAGCGCTGACTACGCACGCGCAAAGCCTGGCGCCAAAAACTCTCGAGGCTGCCGCAGATCTGGCCGGCGAATGGCTGGCACGCGAGCATGAAATCACCGAGCTGGTCGATGAAGTTCTGCGGGGCTACGAGCAGGTGCAGATGGCCCAACGGGTCACCCGCTCGCTGACGGGCATGCGTGACGATCGACGCCTGTGCGAGGCGGTCCTGCACGAGATCGCCGTGTTGCTGCGGGCGTGTACGGCAACCGTGTTCCTGCACCCTGTTGACGGTGGCGCGGAGCGCTGCTGGAGCGTGCGCACCGAGGGCGTCAGGGTCGGCAAGCGTCCGGCCCAGGACTGGCTCGAGGTGCCGATTGTCATATCCCGGGCTGGAGCGGAAGTAGAGGAGATCGGCATTTTGCGTCTTCAGGGGCGGAGAGCTGCGACCGGCTTTGGCGAGGAAGACCGCAAGCTGGCGCGCGCCCTGGCGTCCCAGCTGGGGGTCTTTCTGCGTATGGCGCAGGTTGTCGAGGAGGCTCGCTGCGGCGGGCGAACCGGCCGCGAGCGAGAGATGACCCGCGAGGCGCACGCCAGCTTGCTGCCCAAGGAGGAGCCGCATCTGCCGGGCGTGGAAGTTGCCGGAGCCTGCCTGCCTGCCGAGCCGGTCGGGGGCGATCACTACGGTTACCTGGTCACCGAGGCTTCAGTGATGACCACAATGATTGCAAAGGTCAGCAACAGCGGCCTGCGTGCAACCATGGCGATGTCGGGCGTGCGCTCACTCCTGCGCGCAGAGATCTCCCGGACAGGTTCTCCAGCCGAAGCTCTGCGGGCCGCCAACCGTGCCCTTTCCCGGGATCTACAGCCCGTCGGCCTCTTCTCCACCGCCTTCCTGGCCCGCTATGACACGCGGAAACGTCACCTGTGTTACGCGGGGGCCGGGCACAGCCTGGCTCTCCTGTGGCACGCGGGCGATGGGCGCTTCGAGCGCCTGGAGCGAGGCGGGCTGGCCATGGGCATTTTCGAGGACGTGGTCTACGAGCAGGGTGAATGCGATCTGTTTCCCGGCGATCTTCTGGTGATGTTCACCGATGGACTGGCGGAGGCCCGCAATCCTGCCGGCGAATGCTTCGGCCTCGAGAGGCTGTGCCACGAGGTCATGGTGTACCGGCACGAGCGCCCCCGCACCCTCATGTACCGGTTGCTGGAGGCGGTGGAGAGTTTCCGCTCCTCCCAGGTGCAGAGTGATGACCTGACGCTCGTGGTCCTCAAAGCCACAAAGGAAAAGCCATGAACTCTCCACACCACACCCGCGTGGCGCTCGTGGTGCACGAAGAGGCCATGTGCAGGCGCCTATTGAAGCGGCTTCTGGAGCGCTCCGGTCTTCAGGTCCGGCTCGCGGCCAGTGCCGAGCAGGCCCGCGAGCTTCTGCACGAGCAACTCGCCGACCAGGTGCTGCTGGGCATTGCCTCCGCCTCACCGACAGGAATGGAAATCCTCCGGCAGGAGAAGCACAGTCCTCGACCCGGAAGCACACGCTGGGTGGTCGTAGCTGATGAATCGCAGTTGAGCGAATGGGAGACCGCCCGGTCCCTGGGCGCGCAGGATCTCATCACGCGGCCCTTCAGCCCCATCCATCTTTTGGAACGCATCCGCGAATGGGTGCAGGCAGCGAACGAAGGCGTGGTGCCGGATGCCGATGTGGCGTCCAACGCACGCACTTCCACAGTGGAGGAATGAACATGGAGGATCCAAAGAAGCGCCTCTCACAGCATGACATCTTGCACCGGTTGTACCGCGACGATCTACGCCGGCGGATGATGGACGTTGCTTCGAGCCTCACGAACGACACGGCCGTTCCCTCACTGGATGAAGAGCCGCCCGTTCCCTCCTGGATTGAGCCGCGCGACCTGATCCGCATTCTGGCTCCCTATGTGTGCCTGAACTGAGAGGCGGGCATTACTGATGGCCTCATTCGATTTTCACCGACGCCGCCTGCAAGCGACTCTGAGGCTCGTGGGTTCAGACCCCGCGACATCGCGCGCGTTGCTGAATCGCTGGGCCGCCTCCGTGGGAGAGCGAGCGCGGCTCGATCTGGCCCTCCTACAGCTGCCGGCCTTCCCCCTGGCCGACGTGGCGGGATTCGATGTGGAAGTTCTGGTGGAGCATGAGCCAAGCACCTCGCTCCGCACAGGCACCGCTGACGCCTGCGTGCTGGTGATCGCGCGCAACGCGGTGCGAGCGCGGTTCCTGGACCTGCTTCGCCGTCGGGCCAGGGAGAGTACGACTGGCGGCCCGCTGATCTGGGCAGCAGAGGGGGGCTGGACGGAGGCACTGGCATCAGCGGCCCGCCAGGTGGGAGCAGGGGACGACCTGTTGCGCTCCGCAGTCAGCAACCGAACCGGTGCGCTCGCCTGCCTGGAGGTCGCCCTGGCGTGTCTCATTGAAGACCTGTTGGTACGGGTCCATCCGGCTGTGCCGGCCGAGTGGGCGCCGGCGCCTGCCATTGTGGCTCAGAGGTTGCGCCGCTGGACGCGTCTCCTCTCCTCGCGCGACACCTCGGACATCTGGCCGCCCTTGTTTGAACGGGCCGCCGCAGGGAGTCTGGGACGGCGTGAGCCGGCGGCTGATATGCCGTGGCGGCGCAAGGCCCTCGAGCTCGAGCGCATCGAACCGCTGGCCGCGGCCGACGCGCAGTATGAAATTGAGCGCCTGAATCACATCATGGCGTTCTCCCCCCCTCTCGACAGGCATAGCAGGGCCCTGTCAGATAGCCCTGGGAAAAACACCCACCCCGTTAGGGGAGACAGACGGAGGTAGTGGCATGCCGAATCGCAGTGAGCGGAAAGATAGCAAAGGCAGCAAGGCCGCCGGGCCGCGGACTGACTCGAAGGGAAGGCTTGAACCCGAACTCGAAGCCCTGCTGCGCGAGGCCCAGGAGGTGCTCCGGGAGTCGGACGTGCCGTCCGGGGGATGGGACATGCCTGTTGAGCTTGCGAAGACTGCTGCGGTAGACGGATGGTTGGGGGGGATGCCCCAGATCCAGGCCGGAATTTCCCTGGATGGAATCGACCCCGAGACTGCGTTCTGGTTGCTGTTCCCGCCCAGAGGGACGGCTTGATTTTCTTCAGGCGGTGCGACGGATCACCAGCGCCGTGCGATCGTCCGCCGGTTTGCGCGGCTGGCACCATTGGTCGACCCGGTTCAGGATCAGCTGTACCAGCTCCTTGGCCGACAGGTTCCGGGATTCCAGTACCAGGTTCCGCAGCCTCGGTGTGCCGAACTCTTCCCCAGAAGCAGAAATCGCCTCAACGACCCCGTCGGTGAACAGCACGAGCAGATCTCCCTTTTTCAGGAACTTGAAGCCGCGCTGGTACTTGGCCTGCGGATCCGGCCCCAGCAGTAAGCCCCCTTCGTGTAGTTCCGTGAACCGATCGCCGTGCAGTAACAGGCCCGGGTGGTGGCCTGCGTTGCAGTAAATCAGATTGCCATTCTCCTCCAGCTCGCCGTAAAACAGCGATACGAACTGGGTCGCCAGAGCCGAGCGGGCGATGACCCGGTTCAACTTCTCGATCATGCTGACCATCTTGAAATGCTCTTCGCTGCCCATGCGGAGCCCGACGATGACATCGCGTGCTTGCAGGGCGGCCGGCAGGCCATGGCCGCGCGAATCGGCGATCGCAAGGCCGAGGATTCGCTCGGAGATGGGGATGTAGTCAAACAGATCACCGCCCACGATATCCGCCGGTACTGCATGGCCGTAAATATCGTAGCCTTTAAAGCGCGGAGTTTCGCGAGGCAGCATGCTCATCTGAATTTCACTCGCCTCCCAGATGATGTCTTCGAGCCGCAGCTGCTGGATCTTGATGTTGATGACATGCCGGATGGTGTTGAGGGCGTAGGTGATTTGCTCTTCCGGGAACCGCCTGCGTAGCGTGAAGGAGATGAGGTATCGATTGCGCTCGCCGATCACGATCGCGGCGTAGGCCTGGATCCCCAGCGGGCGCTCAATGCGCTGGTCGAAATCCGCATCGCCCTGCCGGCTGAACATGTAGCCGTCAAGTCTGAGTCGTTCGATCGGCTTGTAGCTGGCCGAGAACGTGAAATCGGCGTCCACCTTGGGGCCCCGCCCGCTCTGGTCCAGTAGGCGGTAGATCTTGCCGCGGCGCTCGTAGAGCCGGCCGGCCAGAAGACCCAGATCGTCGCGGAAATCTCGCACGATCGAGTGCAGACTCTCCTTCAGCGCGGGCACCATCTCGTCTGAGCCCGCGATGTGGGCGAGCGTGTGCTCGAGCTTCTTGTGCAGCAGGCGAAAGTCGACACGTCGCTTCCGGCGGGGACGTGCTCCGCGCGGCTCCTTTTGAACCGAGGGAATTGGGCGCGGCTTCAGCGTTCGTTTGGGCTCCAAATTCATTGTCCAGTTTCCAAATTGAGGCGGCCGGAGGGAACCAGCCTGGCGGCGACAATCTTTACGATCATTCTAACACGCAAGGTAAGAATGTTCTGGGGGGGGGCTACGAGGTGCGCGCCACGCTCCGGCGCAGCGGCTCCCAGGCGGGACGTCGAATCAGGAACAGGATGGTGAAGGTCACGATGAAGTAAATCGGTACGTAGGTCTGGACCTGGAGATCGATGAATCCGTTGACGTCAGAAATCCACAGACCGAGCCGCAGCACCATCAGGTTGTGAAACAGATGAGCCAGAATGGCCAGCGTCAGATTCCCTGTGAGGTGAACCAGGAGAGCCAGCAGCACGGCCAGTCCGAAGGAGTACAGAAAGGTCATCACCTGAGAGCTTCCCCAGTTCATGCCGCGTACGTGGTCGAGGGCGAATAGCGTCGATGAGAGCCACAGGCCGAGCGAGCGTGGCACATACGACCTGGTGCCGGGGTGTTGCCTTGCCCGATCCAGAACGCCCATGACGAAACCGCGGTAAAAAGCCTCCTCTCCGATGCACAGCCCGATCTGACCGATGATCATCCACACCGCAGTCGAGGCATAGATTGGCACCTGCACGGACAGTCCCCGGAACCCCTCCACCGTTTGCAGCAGCATCGCCAGCAAGCCGTAAACCACGAGGATGCTGAGCGTGTGCAGGTACAGGCCGTTGCGCCAGCAGGGGAGTGACAATCGTTGGCCCATGTTCAGGCTGGCCGCACGGGAAAAGATCCAGGCGAGCCCGACAAACCACACTCCGCCGAGCAGGACGTAGAGAGAGTCGGCGGTCGAATCACTCAGCCGGGGAGCGAGCCAGCGCTCGAACGCCGGGCTTAGAAAGGCCACCCGGATCCAGCCCTCCACCAGGAGCCCCGCCAGCAAGGGCATCGGCCACAGCCGGCGGCCGTCCGCACGGGCCGCCATCCAGACCACAAACAGCAGCAGCAGAGCGAGCCCGAGGGGGTGGTTCCAGATTGGCAGCAGGCCAGGAACGGGGCCCAGCATGCGCAGGAACCCGATTCCCAGGATCAGCAGGATCAGGGCTGAACAGCGGCTGAAGCGAGACAGGGACATGGCCAGGTGAGCTAAATCTACCGCGGTCAGCCCTTGCGGCAAGCTGCAGAAGGTATTCCGGTCGGGTGAGGCCGGGTCAGTCGGAGTCTTGGATGGGCAGGTGGGTGAGCTCGATCCGGAGCTGGCGTGCCACCTCCAGGCTGCGCTGGTCGCGATAGAACTCGCCGTAGTAGATGCGGCGAATCCCGCTGTTGGCCATCATCTTGAAGCAGTTCCAGCAGGGGCTCGCCGTGGTGTAGAGCTCGGCACCGTCGATCATGACGCCGTTCTTAGCGGCCTGCAGGATGGTGTTGGCCTCGGCGTGGATAGTGGCGACACAGTGGTCATTCTCCATCATATGGCCGGTCTCGTCACAGTGCGGCATGCCACGTATGCTGCCGTTGTAACCGGTCGACAGGATCGTGCGGTCGCGAACGACCACGGCTCCGACCTGTTTACGGTCACAGGTGGAGCGGGTCGCCGCCTGGCGGGCGATGTTCATGAAATACGTATGCCAGTCGACGCGCGGCCGGCGCTTGCCCTCCCTGCCGGCAGGGCTCTCCGCCACTAGGTGCCCGCCTCGACGGCGCGCATTTCGACCCGCACCGTGCGCATCACCACGGCCTTGGCGGGTCGCTGGGTGCGGGCGACCTGCCGGCCGGCCAGCTCGACAATGCGATCCACCGTGTCCATCCCCGCTATGACCTCGCCGAACACCGAGTATTTACCATTGAGGGCGCGGCTCGAACTGCCCTCCTGGAGGATGATGAAAAACTGGCAGGAAGCACTGTCCGGGTCGCGGCTGCGGGCCATTGACAGGATGCCCCGCACGTGTGGCTTATCGCTGAACTCCGCCTTGAGCATGCGGGGGCCATTCCCCATGCCGTCATTGTTGGGGTTGTCGTCCTTGCTGTTCGGATCCCCTCCCTGGATCACGAACCCGGGAACAACTCGGTGGAAGGTGGTGCCGTCGTAGAAGCGGGAGCGGGCCAGCTGCTTGAAGTTGTCGACGTGGTTGGGGGCCAGATCGGGAAAGAACCGAATCACAATCTGTCCCACGTCCGTGGTGATGACTGCGACCTCCTCTTTGGCGGAGGCTTCGGACGCCGCGCTGGAGGCGGGCTGTGACTGGGGCTGGGTCTGGGCCGCCAGACCACAGACGAAGGATAGGGCCAGGAGGAGCGTGTGCATGAGAGTGGGCTCCTTAGTGTGGACTCCTTAGTAAAGAGAGGAAAGTTTAGCAGACGTGCTCGGGGCGGGGCAATGAGACCGGGCGGTGGCAGCGTATCAGGAAAGGCCCACCGGTACGACCTCCTGCTCGGCGCTCATTTCCTCTTGCGAGGACGTCATGGGGCCCCCGTGCAGCAGACTCTTCTTGCGGCTTCGCAGGGCGACCAGGATGCGGCGCAACTCTCCGAGGGGGTGGCCGGGGGCGACGGTCTCCTCGAGCCGGTCGATCGCCTCATCGAGCGATGACACATCCTCCTCCAGGTGTGAGCGAAGGTAGCTGAGGGTCACATTGAGCGCGTCGCCAAGATCCTGGAAATTGTCGCTGTGGCGCAGCACCATTGGGGACCGCCAGTCTCCGTTCCGCAGGCTCGTCAGGCGCTTCTCGACATGGTGCAAAGCGCCCACGGTACGGTGCGAGTCGATGAGGCCGAGAATGATCACTGCCATCAGATAGACACCGGCCGCGCACAGGGTCAGGAAGAGCTGGGTGCGGTCCTGTCCCTCCAGGAGGGCCTGGAGGTTGGGAGCCGACTCCACGAGCTGCCGGGTCGCATCGGCATTGCTGAGGTGGATGGTGACGATGAACAGGACGAGGAGAAGCGCTACGCTGACCACGGGCACCAGGCTGCTGCGCAGCTGGTAGCGCCATTCCACTAGAAAGGACCGCCTACGTCCCAGGAGGCGTTCGATAAGAGATGACTGGGGTCCTGTCATGCGGCTCGGTGTCAGGCAGGCCTGCGCAGAGGCAGGGCCCGGAACAGAGCCGAATATAGGGGCCCCCTATCGGGTAGTCAAACTACTGACCCCTGAGGATATCCGGGGGTTGGCCGGGCGGTTCCTGCGGGCCGCTCGGGGGGGTCATCTCGCTCGAGGCGACTTTGTCCGCCTGGAGCCCCTTGGGCCCATTGACAATCTCGTAGGAGACCTTCTGCCCCTGCTGGAGGGTTTTGTACCCTTCCGCCTGAATAGCGCTGAAGTGTACAAAGAGGTCGGTACCATCTTCCTGCCGGATGAACCCGTATCCCTTTGTGTTGTTGAACCACTTAACCTCACCGCTTTGCATCGCTGCTCCTCCCAGATTGCGAAAAAACCAACGCCGAACTCCAGAGTGCGGCAAGCTCGGCCCAAGATGCGCCTAGCTGAGCATCAAATTCCGTGTAGAGGGAACGACCGATTTCTATACGGTCATTTGGCTTGCCTGTCAACGAAATGTGGAACCATCCTGTGAGGACGACGCTCTGCAGGAGGGGGCCCCGCAGGTCACGGTTGCGTACGGGAGAGCAGCCTTCCTATGATGGGGTATGGCTCAGTGGAAGTTTTTCCATAGACATGCGATCCGGGCTGCGCTGGCAACGCCGGCTCTGGTGCTGGCGATCGGTCTGGCGCTGGGATCCTGTGCCCTGAGGCCGGAGCCCGGTGAGGAGGAGATCGCCCGGCTCGTGGTGGATGTCCTGAACGCCGTCAAGGCAGGGGATGTGGAACGCCTGCAGGAGTTCTTTGTGCGCGACCCGCGCTATGAGGGGCCCGTGCCGGAGGAGACTGCAGGGGAACGCGTGCGCCTGAGCCAGTTCTGTTCGGCGCCGGAGTTCGACTACGATGAGCCGCGGCCGCAAATCGCCGTGCTTCGTCATCGAGCCGTGGTGACGTTCGATCTGGTTTACCGATTCCGGCTTCGCCAGCAGCAGGTCGAGCGAGAGATGAACGTGACGCTTTTCGTCGAGCTGCGGCCGGAGGGCTGGCGCATCCTGCGCGACAACATCAGCTTTCTGTCAGAA
>JAPUKU010000202.1 GCA_027295505.1 Acidobacteriota bacterium | reverse complement strand
TGAGGACAACTTCAGCTGCACGGACAGGCCCGTCGGGCCGAGCTGCTGCGGCGACCTGGTCTGTAACGGCTCCGAGGACAGCTGCAGCTGCTCCGCCGACTGCGAGGCAGCGGAATTCCCCGGGCTCTCCTGCACGAGCGGCTAGAACGACGGCGTTGACATCATTGCAGTCCAGCCGCTAGCATCCCTCCGTCTGTTCCCGAACAGAGAAACCTTTGTAGGATGCATTCAGATTTTCCCCCTTCCCCATGCCGGCGGATGAGTAAGGTGACACGGTGAAACCCCAATATGACGCCATCATCATCGGCGGCGGGCACAACGGCCTGATCTGCGCCGCCTATCTCGCCCGCGCCGGCAAGAAGCCCCTGGTTCTCGAGCGCCGGGCGCTGATCGGCGGAGCCTGCGTGACGGAAGAGGTGTGGCCTGGCTACCACGTCTCGACCACCTCTTATGTCATGAGCATGATGCAGACACGCGTGGTTGAGGAACTACAGCTCAAGAAATACGGCTGGGAGATTCTGCCCACAGAGTGCCTGTTCGTGCCGTTTCCCGACGGAACGCACTTCGCCCTCTGGGAGGACCAGAAGAAGACGCTCACCGAGATCGCCAAGTTTTCCAAGAAGGATGCGGAGATCTACCCCCATTTCGAGCAGTTTTTGTCCGAGGCGGGTGTGTTCATGCGTCAGATGCTGTGGACCACGCCTCCCGATCCGACCTCGAACCGGCTGCGTGACCTCAAGGAGCTCTTCGGAATCGCCATGAAGTTCCGCAAGCTCGGAGGAAAATTGTTTCGCTTCACCGATCTTCTGACGATGAGCATCAGCGACTTTCTGGACATGTACTTCGAATCGGACAAGCTCAAGGCGATCAAGTCGTACTACGGCTCGATCGGAAGTTTCATGGGGCCCCGTTCACCGGGAACGGCTTACGTGCTTTTGCACCACCTCATGGGGGATCTGGGCGGCGCCGGAGGCTGGGGTTTCATGAAGGGCGGTATGGGTGCCGTGAGCAAGGCGATAGCGGGCTTTGCCCTGGAGCACGGCGCAACGATTCGCACTGAGGCGGAGGTCGATCACGTGCTGATCGACCGGGGCCGGACTTCAGGCGTGCGTCTGGAGTCGGGCGAGGAGATCTCCAGCAAGGTGGTTGTCAGCAACGCCGATCCGAAGACCACCTTCCTGAAGCTGATGGATACCGGAGCGTTGCCCGCGGATTTCGTGGAAGAGATACGCAACTTCCGGACCTACAGCACCGCCTTCAAGATCAACCTGGCGCTCGAGAAACCGCCCCGGTACACCGCCTTCGACTCCAGGACGGTGGGCATCAAGTATCCGACCTACGTCCATATCGGGCCGAGCATGGATTATCTGGAAAAGGCTTACGATGACGCCAAATACGGGCGGCCATCGCAACGGCCCTTCATCACGCCAGTCCTGCCGACGATCGTGGATCCGGATCTGGCCCCACCCGGCAAGCACATCCTCAATTTGTTTGGAGGGCACGCACCCTACACGCTGGAGGGCACGACCTGGGATCAGGAGCGGGAGAAGTTCGCCAATACGGTCATCGACACGCTGGCGGAGTATGCGCCCAACCTCAAGGATTCCGTCATCCACCGGCAGATTCTCGTCCCCCCGGATCTAGAGCGCATTTATGCCCTGCCCCAGGGGCACATTTTTCACGGCGAGATGTCTCTGGATCAGCTCTTCCACATGCGCCCGGCTCCCGGTTACGCAGACTACCGATCCCCCATCAAGGGTCTCTACCAGTGCGGCTCGGGCACCCACCCGGGGGGCGGGGTCATGGGGATGGGCGGCCACAACGCGGCACGTGAAGTCCTCAGAGACTGGTAAGAGCCCGCTCCGCGGCAGTTCCACAGAGTCGGTAATTTGACACTCTAACCCTCCGACTTATGTTTCGGATCGGGGTTCCCTCCGCCTGCAGGGAGGTTAGAGGCGGATTCGTCGGACCGGACTCGAATTTCGGAGGACAGGAATGCGGCTAGTTACCAGGGGCGATCTTGATGGGCTCACCTGTGCGGTGATTGTCACGAGCAATGAAACCATTGAGAGAATCAAACTGATCCATCCGCAGGACATCACTCACGGAGAGGCCGAGATCTTTTCTACCGACATTCTCGCGAACCTCCCCTACCATCCGAACTGCGCCAAGTGGTTTGACCACCACCTGCAGACCGATAACAACCCCAAGCCTCCGAAGAAATTTGAAGGCGCCTTCAGCCTTGCCCCTTCGGCCGCGGGCCTGGTCTACAAGTATTACGGTGGCGAGGCAAAGATGCCCCAGTTCGCAGAGCTTGTGCGCGAAACCGATCGCCTCGATTCCGCGCAGCTCACCCGCGAGGACATCGAGAATCCCCAGAGTTACATTCTGCTCGGCTACACGATCGACAGCCGCAGCGGTTTCGGAGCCTTCGAGAGCTACTTCTGCCAGCTCGTTAACCTGCTCAAGAGCAAGCCGATTGACGAGATTCTCAAGCATCCCGGAGTCAAGATACGATGCGACAAGCTACACGCCGATAATGAGAAATTCCGGGAAGCGCTGAAGGACCATATCCGCGTGGACGGCAACGTCGTCATCACCGACTTCAGGGGTCTGGGGGAGATTCCGCGCGGGAATCGTTTTCTGATCTACACGATGTTTCCGGAGGTGAATGTGTCGGTACGGCTGCACTGGGGGCCGTGCGAGCGGTTTGCTGTCGCCGCCGTGGGACACAGCATCCTCAACCGCACCTGCAAAGTGAACATCGGTGATCTGCTGAGCCGCTATGGCGGAGGGGGGCACCACGGCGCCGGCACCACACCTCTTTCCCCCGACAAGGTCGAGAAATCTCTCGAGGAGATCGTCTCGGCCCTCAAGAGTAGCGTTCCGGTAACCGCCTGAGCCAGCCGCAGCGCCGGGCCAATCTCGATGACCTGAGCTGCGCCCTCGGCCAGGACCTGAACTTTCCCTGCAACATCGGGTAGCGGTCCAGGAGTCCGCCTTCTCCTTCATCCTGAAACGGTGTAAGGTATCGGGATTCAGTTCGCTCATCCGATCATGCACCCGCGCCGATTTTTCGGAATTTTCATCCTCAGCCTGTCGGTCCTGGTTGCCGCCTGGCAGCCTGCCGGGGCGCAGGTCCAGATCCCTCCACATGGAAACCGGTCTGTGCACGACCTTGCCGGAGTGCTATCGGCAGAGCATGTGCAGATGATGGAGCGCCTGCACCGCTCGCTTTTCCAGAAGACCGGGGTCGCGATTGCGGTGATCACGGTTCCAAGCCTGGACGGCGAATCGATCGATGGCTTCGCTCTGCGGGTGGCAACCGAGTGGGGCGTCGGCCGCAAAGGTGCGGATCGCGGTATCGTGATCGCGCTGGCGACCGAGGATCGGAAGATCACGATCCAGACCGGGTACGGCGTGGAAGGGTTCCTGCCGGACGGCCGGGTCGGGGGCATCCTCGACCAGTACGTGACCCCGGCTCTCAAGCAGGGCGATTTCTCGGCGGGCATCCTGAACGCCAGCGTGGCCACAGTGCAGGCGGCCGCGGATGAATTCGGCGTGAGCATCGAGTCACTCGCCCCCCGGGCCGGCCGCGGACGATCATCCGCACGGTCTGCAAAGCGCGGCCCCCTCCGTAGCGTGCTCTCGCTGTTGATGTTGATCGTTATGGGGTACCTTTTCATCCGCCACCCGACCCTCTTCATGCTGTTCCTTCTTTCCGGGATGGGACGGGGCGGGGGCGGTTTTCGGGGCGGGGGCTTCGGTGGCGGCGGAGGGTTTGGTGGCTTCGGTGGAGGCGGCTTTGGCGGCGGCGGAGCTTCAAGAGGATTCTAGCGATAGAGGTGCGGGAATGACGGAACAGCAGACAAACCAGAATCCAACGCTCAACAAGATGGTCGGGGGGCTCAAGCGATCTGTCGGAGAGCGTCTGGAGAGCATCATTCTCTACGGGTCGGCGGCCCGAGGAGATTACGAGAAGAAGACCAGCGACTTCAACCTGTTGCTAGTCCTGCGGGACCTCGAGGTTTCCTCCCTCGAAGCACTGAGCCCGGTGCTGCGCCGCTGGCTGCGGCAGGGCCAGCCCGTGCCGCGATTGTTCACGCGCGAGCTGATCCGGGATGCCGCCGATGTGTTTCCAATCGAGTTCCTGGACATCCTCGCCGGCCGGGTCGTCCTGCACGGGGACGATCCGTTTGCGGACCTCGAGGTTCATCCGACGCATCTGAGGCTCCAGTGCGAGCGGGAGCTTCGGGAAAAGATCATGCGGTTGCGCGAAGGTTACGCGGAGTCACACGACAACTCGCGCAACCTGAAGCGGCTGCTCACCAGCTCGTACACTACCTTCGTGGCCCTGTTTCGCGGCTGCCTCCATTTGCTGGGGGGCGAGGTTCCGGTTCACAATCCGGAGGTCGTGGCCGCGTTCTGCAACAGGGCCGACATCCGCAGGGACCCGTTCGAGGAAGTCGACCGGCTCAAGCACGGGGAGAGCGTTCCAAACCTCAAGGCCACCTTCGGCCGGTATTACGCGGCTCTAAGCCAGGCGGTGCGGGTCGTGGATCGTTTCGAGAACCCGAAATAAAGGAGTGTTCCGATGAGCAAAAACACGATGGGTTGCCTGATCGCCGGAGGCGTCGTTCTCCTGCTGGTACTGTCCGCGGGCGGCTGTGCCGTGGGAATCTACAACCGCATGGTCACTCAGAACGAGTCGATTGACTCCTCCTGGGCCCAGGTGGAGAACGTTTTGCAGCGCCGGGGCGATCTGATCCCCAACCTGGTCCAGACGGTCAAGGGGTTCGCGGCCCAGGAGAAAGAAATTTTCACGAACGTCGCCGAAGCCCGGGGGCGGCTGGCCGGAGCGACCTCGCCGAGGGAAGCGGCGGCCGCCAACGCCGGCATGACTTCAGCCCTGGGACGGCTGCTGGCGATCGCCGAGGCTTATCCAAACCTCAAGTCGAATGAGAACTTCATCAGGCTGCAGGATGAACTGGCCGGTTCCGAGAATCGCATCGCCGTCGAGCGCCGGCGTTACAACGAAGCAGTACGCGCCTACAACACCTCGATCAAGCGCTTCCCGGCCCAGTTCATCGCCAGCACCTTCAACTTCGAAGAGCGGGAGTACTTCGAGGCCGAGGAAGAGAGCATGAAGCTTCCGGAGGTGGAGTTCTAGCGGGAATTAAAGACTTTCGGTGATGGTCACGGTGTTTGACACCACACCGCTGATGGTCGCCTGAAGGTCGAGCGTGCAGGCTGCGGCGCCGGTGCAGCTGGCCATGCATTCGGTTCCATCCAGCGTGAAGCTGGTCGCGTAGGCGCCGAAGAGATCGGTGGTCGGCGAGGTCGGTGTGAAGGTTCCGGTCAGCGTGCCTGGCGTGGGTGTTCCGGGTACGACCTCCAGGGTCACCTGCGCTCCGCTAATCGGCACGGCGCTACCGTCAAGAGCGGTCCCCACCAGGAATACCTGATCCGTACAATCCGTATCGATCACGGCATCGCTGGTCACGAGCAGGTGCGTGGTGGGAAGCCCACCCAGGATGGTGTCGACCGGGTTCTCATCATCGCTGCAGGCACCGCACAGTAAGACCAGCGCCACTGCAACCGTGATTCTTCGCATTTCGCCCACCTCCCATAGGCGGAAGATAGGCGCCGGACGGCAGAGGTCAAGTGCCGGCAGGAGGAAGGGAGGGTGAGGGGGCGGAATCAGGCCCGGCCGACCACGAAGGAAATATAGCTGGGGTCGTCCTGGCCCCGTTTCGCGCGGCGATAGACTCCGTTTCCCTTGTTCGTTTTCCGATCAACGCTCTCCCACAGGACGTGGACGTCGCGGAACCCTGCCTCACGAAACAACTCCTGTACTTCCGGCAGGGTCCAGAGGCGCCAGTCGTACACGAACGCGTTCCGGAGGCGTGATCCGTCCCTGAACTCGAAGTGGATCTTGCAGAGTATCTCGTACGTCAGGGGATCAAATCTGGCCTGATCCCAGACGTAGGTGAAACCTTTGTGACGGGTGCGATCCTCGTATTCCTCCATAGTTTCGCTTCCGCCATAGATATCAACCAGGAATAGACCGCCCCTGACCAGCGACCGCCGGGCATTCCTGAAATAACCCAGCAGACTCTTGCGGGTCTTGAAAACCCAGTAGCTAAAGTTGACGGCGGCGATCAGATCCACCCTGGGGCTGCGCACC
>JAPUKU010000201.1 GCA_027295505.1 Acidobacteriota bacterium | reverse complement strand
GCAGACTACTTGGAGTAGACAATTGATCACCTCCTGTTTTTCGGTTCGACTTAGGGCTTATCGCCGGCGGGCTCTCAGACCCGCGGTCCGCATCCCTGCCCCCTCTTTGGAGGCGGAGGGCGGCCCAGGCCAGTGTCTCGGCCAACGCCAAGGTATCGGTCGGTCGGGGTGAGATCAAGGGAGCGTCGGGCGCCGCCCGGCCGCCTCGTAAACGATATTTCTACTGGATATAGTAGGACTCAGGCCCTCCGGTACGACCACTGGAACAGCCACGCGCTAGCCAGGACGGCTACCGTAATCCATAGGCCGCCCCACACGACTGTATGGATCCCCGTGAGCTCACCGAGCATGGCGGCGTCCGACCGGAGCTCCGGCCGATCGAGCACGTCGCTCTTTATGTCGAGGATGGCGTAAAGGCAACTCGTGAGCCCCAGCGTTAGCAGGATTCCTTGATTGACGGCCGCCGAGAGGCGGAGCGCGCCCAGGAAGAGGACGGACCCGAAGGCAAGGCCGAACCAGAAGCCGAACAGACTGCGGACGTAGGCTATGGTCAGGCCCATCACGAGAAGCCCCACGGCGCCCGTGACCCACCGGCTGTTGATGCGCTTCATCTGGCCGGCAGAAATCAGGAGCGCCCCCCAGGCAAGGCTCCCGAGGTACCCCGCCGACAGAGTCAGAAACGCGTTCCCTCCCGGGCAGTAGCAGGCGCCGCCTTGATTGGGGTCCAGCTCGATCCGCTCGATCGTCCCCCCCGTGGCGACCGCGACGATCGCGTGGCTGATCTCGTGGAGAAGGACTACAAAAACCTTGAGCGGGTACACGGCCGGGGTATCCCACAGATACCAAATAGTGCTGAAGTACGCAGCAAACCCAAACAGGAACGTGATCTTACGTTTGGTGTGTGCCTTCATTCTGCTCTAGTACGGCTGGGGCGGTCCATGTGTTTCCCTCGCAACCCTGTGTTTCGGTTTCAGCCGCCCTCTCCATACGTGATTGCGTAGGCCGCCTGGAGCAGCGGAGCCACGTCTCGCAGCTCGCTGCGGGCGATCGTCGCGAGCTGCTCGGTAGCCCCCAAGGCCGCGCGCGCGGCGTCTTTCACCTGGGCACTTGTGAGTCCCGGGGCGAATCCCAGGGCCGTGCTCCAGCGCGACGTCCGATCCTCGAAATCACGGGTGATGGCCGCCAGGTCCGCCTCGGGTACCACGATTCCAGAAGCTCGCGCGTCTTCAATGGAGACGCCCGCCGCCGTGTCCTCGATGGACCCGATCAACGCGGACACCCTCGCCACGACCGCCGGGCGGGCCTCTTCGAAAGGAACGATCTGGCGGTCCTCGAGGCGGAGGACGTGAAACCCGTACTGCGTCTCCGTGACCGGGCTGATCTCCCCCGGCTCGAGTGCCCGGGCCGCTGCCCAAAATTCAGAAACCCAGGAACCCTCGCGTCCGGGCTGCAGGAGTCCCTGGCGGCCTTCGGCTCCCGGCTCCTCCGAGAGTTCCGCCGCCACTTCCGGAAAGCGTTCGCCCGCCTCGAGGCGCGTGATTGCGGCCTCCGCCTTTCTCCGGGCAGCCTCCCGATGAGGGGCTGCCCGCCAGCGCTCCGAGAAGAAGAGGACGTGGCGAACGGTCAGCTCGAGCGCCGGGTTCGTGAGGTAGTGCGCTCGGAGCTGGTCGTCTTCTACTCCGGCCGCCGCCAGGACTCTTTCGGCCGCGAACTGCTTCAGGAGGACCGCGTCCCTGGCCTGCTGGAGAATGGGAGCCAACCTGAGGGGCAGCTCCCCGCGCGCCGTCGCCAGCCCGAAGGCCGTGATCTCGGCGAGTTGGGCCCGGCGCGCATCACTCAGTCCGAGAAGCTCGGATTCGGCAAATGCCACCTCACCAACCGTCAGCGCCGGGGGCTCGGTGGTGCATCCTGTGGCCAGGAGCAGAGCTGAGATCGTGAGGAGTCGCAGTTGCAGGGGAACCTCCAGCGGCGGATCGTGCTGTTCGGTAGTCGTACCGGTCGGGAGCCGTACCGTTCGGGGAATCGTACTTGCTCGAGAGGCGTACGGTTCAAGCTCGCACACGTTACCGCTTTCGCGCTGCGCGGGCACGCCCTCTTTCGTCAGGGCTCTTGCAGGGAGGACGGGGTGCGGGGCAGTTTCGATGCCTCCGGCGAGGGCGCCGATGTGCTTGTGGAGGGATGTGTGAGCCTCGAGGAAAAGTGACAGAATCCACCGAACGCGCGCTGCTGATCTCTCATCTTCATGACCAGTTCTGGTCGGATGAATACTACCAGGCGGCTCAGACGCTTCGTCGCTGGAGCCTGGGGGACAACGGCGATTGGGCCAGCGATCTCTTTCGCGAGCTGAGCCAGTTGGACACTTTATCCGAGGAACGGCGCGGAATCGTGCAGAGTACGAACGCTGCGCGCCGCTTGATCAAGTCGTATTTCCGGAAGACGCAGCAGCTGTGCAGCCGAGGTTTTTTGGAGTCCGAGGATCTTCGGAGTCATCTGGCCATGGCTCAACGTCTCGAGATGCTCTTTCAGATCATCGAACCGTTCGAGAGGGCTCGGAAGGCCGGCTACGATCGGGAGATGTTCGATTTTTACGACGAGTTGCATCGCGGAGAGCTCGAGAGACCGGGGCGCTAGGCGAGGACTTTCCGGTCGGGGAGTCGCGGCCGGCTTTCCCTGTCCGTGGGTTCACGTTTTCCCGCGACACCTTTTTTCTCAGGGATTGGGACCCAGCGAGGGCTATCATGCTGAAAGTATTGCCTCTCTTCTTTTCTGACCGGACTGGATCGTCGGTCGGGCTTCCCGTCCTCCTGGTTGTCGCGCTCGGAACCCTCGTCTTGGTAGGCTGCGA
>JAPUKU010000200.1 GCA_027295505.1 Acidobacteriota bacterium | reverse complement strand
GGCGTCATCGGTTTCGAAATGGATGGCCTCTTCCTTGCCATCACCGGTGGTACGGGTCACCAGATTTCCGTTGTCGGAAATGCGCACCTTCAGCTTGGCATCGGTGACCAGGTACCGCCCTAGAACGTAGGCGCTCCAGCGATCGTTGAAGTGATAGTCGGCTCCGGCCAGAATCTGGAATGCAAAACCATCGTCGAGCTCGGTGGTGATGAACGGTTTGGTGGGGATGAAGTCAGCGTTGATCAGAGGCTCCCTCTGGGCCCGGATTACAGCCTCGAGCTCCGGCGTTAGCTGTCCCGCCGCCTCCAGGGCTGCCAGGTCCGCGTCCAGCTGCTCCTGGCCGAAATGACAGGCGCGCTCAGGCTGCCCGATATCGTTCGCGGGCCCCGCGCAACTGGTGCTGTACGTCTCTCCCGTTTGCAGGTCGGTGATGCCCTGGATGTTGACGGCGGTGTCTCCCAGGATCGTCGTGCGCTGGAACCCCCGAAGGATCTCATCGTTCAGATCCCGGAAAGCCTGGGACTCCTCGAGATCCGTGAACATCCAGCCCACACCCGCACCGAGGAACGGATTGAAGGGGCTATCCTTCCGGAAGCGAAACAGGGCGCTGAACATCAGTGGGATCTGCTTCAGATCCCCCACGCTGAGCGGCACCGAGGCGTCACGCCGGGGCGTGAAGTCCTTGCGATCCGAAACGTCGCTGAGCCGAATGATGTCATTGTTATCTCCGTCGACGAAGAACTCGGTCTGCTGGAACGAGTCGAGGTTGCTGACGTTTCCATCGTAATAGCTCACATCGATCATCAGGGAGAGCCAGGAGGTCAGGCCATAGCTGACACCGAGGTTGATGAACCCCGTCTCCTCGATCTCCGTCTCTCGGCCCAGAAGATCGTCCTGGCGGCGATCAAAGCTGAGAATGATATCGTCCGAGAGATCGTCGGGGATGCCCCGCTCGCCGATCTCATCGATCACGGCAGCGTTGTTGCGAATGTCGTCCAGGGTGGACAGAATCCCGCCCCCGAGGCTGAAGGACCAGCGGCCCATCGCGTCCTCCGCCGTCACTGGGGAAAGGCTCACCGCGACAGCGATGAGCGACACGAGCCACCCACGGAGATATTTCATAGCGTTTATTCCCTTAGTACCTGATACGAAGGGCTTTGGTTACACGGGTCGGTTTTCTAATTTTACGGTCTGACGCCCACCCGGGGTACTAAAAAGCGAGGGTTGGTGGGGGCCGGATCAGGCGAATGCCCGGCGGACCGGATCGGGCAGAGGGGAGGATCGCCCGGCGGAGTCTGTCCAGACCAGCACCGTGCGTGCCCGGGCAATCGGGCATTGATCCCGGGCCCTGACAATCTCCTGCTCAAAGGTCAGGCTGGTCTGCCCGAACGTGCTGACATATCCCAGAATTTCCAGAATATCACCTCCGACGGCAGGCACCAGGAAGTCGACCTCAGTTCGGGCCACGACGTAGCGAATTTCAGAGGCAGGCAGCTCCTCACACCCGGACAGCGCCTGCTCGACATATTCATCCCGGGCATGGTCGAAGTAGGACAGGTAGACACCGTTATTGACGTGGTTGAATGGGTCGAGTTCGTAGAACCGGACCTTGAGCGTGATCGAGAAACGGCGCGCCATGGCGAGAAACTTGTGTGGAAAAGAGGCTCATGGTAGCGGGAGGTTGGCGCACGAGTCAAACGCAGATCTCGACTCCGGCCTGCGTGTGCCGACCGTTTCTTCAATCCCTTTCAGCGGGGACCTGGGCTCGTGTAAACTCGCTCTGCACAGGGTCTTGCAGAAACATAGGATGCGGCGTCGACTACTGATCATCGGGGGAGGCTTGGAACAGGAACGGGCCTATCAGCTCGCCAGGCAACGAGGTCTGGAGGTTGTGGGCACCGACCGGGACCCTCAGGCGCCCGCCCTGAGGCTCGCCGATCACGTGCTCCTGGTCAGCACCCGGGACGTTGAAGCAACGGTTGCCGCGGCGCGCGGATTTCACGCTGAGCACCCGCTCCAGGGCGTAATGACGGTCGCAAACGATGTACCCCTCACGGTGGCGACCACTGCGGAAGCGCTCGGTCTGCCAGGGATTCCGGTCAAGGCGGCAGAAATCACCCAGGACAAGGTTGCGATGAAGACCGCCCTGTCATCTCATGGCGTCCCCACCCCGGCGTTCCGGGAGGTTGTCAACGAACAGGAGACGCTCGATTTCATGGAGTTAACCGGGCCGATCGTCATCAAGCCGGCTGACTCGTGCGGCGCTCGTGGTGTGGTGCTCGTCCGGGAACGCCAGGAGATCGCCCGCGCCTTCTCCGAGGCAGACGCGCTCTCCCCCACTCGGCGCGTGATGGCAGAAGCCTATGTACCGGGGACCCAGATCAGCAGCGAGTCTTTCCTGCTCGATTCTGCCGTGCACACACCTGCGCTTTCTGAGCGGTGCTATGATCAGCTGGAAAGATTTTATCCCCGGTTCATTGAGAACGGCGGAACGGTTCCGGCTCCGGTTTCACCCGAGATGGCCCGCGAAATCGACCGCGTCCTGCTCGACGCAGCTGGCGCGCTGGGCGTTAACCAGGGCTCTATCAAGGGGGATCTGGTCCTCGGACCGGACGGGCCCGTCATTCTGGAGCTGGCTCCGCGTCTCTCAGGAGGCTATTTCTGCACCCACCAGATTCCGGCCGCCACGGGAGTGGACCTGGTGGATATCGTCATCGGCTGGTGCCTTGGCGAGCCGATCGACACCGACCGCCTTCGCCCCTCCCGGAGCCGCTCGGCTGTAATTCGGTATCTGTTCCCGCCCGAAGGGACTGTGCACCAGATCGAAGGGTTTGAAGAAGCCTCCCAGATGCCGGGCGTGTTGCACTCGGGACTGCGTCTGCGGCTCGGAGAACACCTGTCCCGCGTTGAAAATCATCCGCAGCGCGCAGGGTTTGTCATTACGGAAGGCGCCGACCGCACCGAAGCGGAGGAACGAGCGCAGGCCGCTTTGAGCAAAATCCACCTGGTGATGAAACCTGAATGAACAAGGACCCGCGAAACATCGTCTTTGATTGGTTTTCCCCGACCCGGATCCTCTTTGGCCCGGGAAGCATCGAAGCGCTCCATGACATCGGGCGTGCAATCGGCAAGCTCCCCCTCCTGGTCACCGGCAAGAACATGGTGAAGCAAACAGGATTGTTGGCTCGGATCCAGAAACTCTGGGATGGCCCCATGGAAACATTCCACTCGATCGAGCCGGACCCCTGCGATGAACAGGTCATGGCGGGTGTACGCACCTTCGAAGCCGGGAACTGCGACTGGTTGCTGGCGGTGGGAGGAGGAAGCGTCATCGACGCCGCTAAAGCGATGGCTCTGGTCCTGGCCCATGGAGAGCGGCCCCTGGAATACACGGGTCAGGAGATTTCCCTGCAGCCCCTCCCGGTCGTCGCCGTTCCGACAACTGCCGGGACCGGCAGCGAGGTCACGCGTTACGCCGTGATTTCGGATAGCAAACAGTCACGCAAGGTCACCATCAAGAACCGGTTGGGATGCCCTGCAGCCGCTCTGGTGGACCCCGCGCTGACGCTGGATCTCCCCCCTTACGTCACCTGGTGCACCGGGGTGGACGCGTTCATCCATTGCTTCGAGGCCCTCGTCAGCCGCGAGAGCGCTCCACTCGTGGATTCGCTCGCTTTGCGCGCCATCGGCCAGGTGATCCACAATCTTCCTCTGGTGGATGCTGAACCGAAGAACCTTCAGGCACGTGTGGAGCTTCACGAAGCGGCCCTCGTCGGCGGCTTGGTCATCAACACGGTGCGCACCGGGATCATTCACACCATGGCCAACCATCTCGGAGCACGCTACCACCTGGCCCACGGCCACTCACTGGGCGTCCTGGCTTCCGTGTGCACACGTTTCAATGCCCCGACCTGCGGTGAAGCGCTCAGGAAGGTGCTGCAGGCGGCTGGTGTCGAATCGGCCGATCCATCTGAGGGGATGGACTCCGTCTGGTCATCACTCCTCTCCGGGCACCAGCTGGACCGGTTCACGGTCAGTGCGCCGCCGGCGGAGGAAACCCTGCGGGACCTGACCGAGCTCGTCTCCCGTGACAGGCGACTTTTCGAGGTCAATCCCCGCTGTCTCGAGCTGTCTGATATTACGCAACTTTACCGTGAGGTCTTCCGTGCAAACTCTGTCGGCCAAGCAGTACGTTGACGTACTCAAATCGTGCGGAGTCCGCTTTTTCGCCGGAGTCCCTTGCTCGGTCATGCGCGGCGTGCTCTACCACCTAGAGAAGGATCCATCACTAACCTACGTTCCGGCCGTGCGTGAGGATGCCGCAGTCAGCATGGCTGCGGGTGCCTGGCTGGGCGGCTGGAAATCGATGGTCCTCATGCAAAACTCCGGAATCGGCACCTGTCTGGATGTTCTCATATCCCTGAACCTCACCTACAAGATCCCGCTTCTTCTTTTTATCACCTGGCGCGGTTTCGAGCATACCGATGAACCGCAGCACTGGATATGGGGAGATCGGGGCAACGGCATCCTTGGGGAGAGCGGCATCCCCTACTCGATCCTCTCCGACAATGTCGTGGAAGAGACGCGCCGTGCCATCACCGAAATGGAAGAGCGACTCGAGCCACGGGCCCTCATCCTGAAGCGGAGGACCTGCATCGATGAAGAGATTTGACGTCATCGAACACATCATCAAGATGGCGGATCCGTCGCGAGATGCCCTGGTGTTTGCGAACGGACGAATCTCACGCGAGGCCTGTTATCTCCAGGATGGGGACAATCACTTCTACATGCTGGCCTCGATGGGGCAGGCTCCCATGATTGGCCTTGGCCTGGCCATGACCCATCCCGAGAGACGGATCATCGTCATCGACGGGGACGGCAACCTCCTCATGAGCCTCGGGGCCTTGGCCAATGTGGTGGGGGCAAACCCTCGGAACTTCCTGCACATCGTCCTGGACAACCAGGTGTACGGAACAACCGGCAGCCAGCAAAGCCTGTCCAGGGTGGTTGACCTCTCAGCGGTCGCGAAAGCCAGCGGATACAGGAACGTTGTTCGCGAACAGGATGATCTCGCGGCGGCGAAGAAATCCCTCTCCACCTTGCTGCTGCGCGAGGGGCCGAACTTCCTGCTGGTCCAGGTCGACCAGGACGATCTGCAGGGCACGCCACCGCCCCAGGTTGAAGCGTCCGTGATCCGAGACCGGTTCCGGGCCTGGATGGCGTCGGACGTGAAACAGGAGAGGGCATGAGCACCAATAAAGGTCAGATGCCGACGGACTCCATCAATTTCTCTGGCAGAAGAATAGGCGCCGGTTTTCCTGTTTTCGTCATCGCCGAGGCAGGGCTGAATCACAATGGCTCCCTGGAAATGGCCCTACAACTGGTGGATGCTGCTAAGCAGGCAAGTGCTGACTGTGTGAAATTTCAGAAGCGGGACGTCTCAAATCTGGCGATCTCCGATGTTCTGGAAGCAGAGGATCGGCGCTTCCCGAGCCTGGGAAGCACTTACCGAGGCATCCGTGAACGGCTGGAATTCGGGGAAGCCGAGTACCGAGAAGTCATCCAGCATTGTCGCTCGAAGGAGATCCAGTTTCTGTGCACGGCTTTCGACATTGCTTCCATAGAATTTTTGTCCGCGCTGGATGTCGGAGCCTTCAAGCTCGCCAGCCACAGCCTGACGAACATGCCGCTGATCGAGTGTGCCGCATCTACAGGAAAGCCGGTTTTTTTATCCACAGGTATGTGTACGTTCGACGAGATCGACCGAAGCGTGGAGTTCTTTCAAAAACGGGAAACACCCCTGGCCCTCTTCCACTGCGTGTCGGTCTACCCGCACAAGGCCGAGGAAGCGAATCTGAGTTTGATGGATGCAATCCGGGAACGTTACCAGGTGCCTGTGGGATATTCCGGGCACGAGCTGGGCCACCTGCCCACACTGGTGGCTGTTGCCAGGGGTGCTGCCGCGATCGAGCGCCACTTCACGATGGACAAGACACTGGAGGGGTTCGATCACCGGATTTCGCTCGAGCCACACGAACTGTCCAACATGATCCGCGACATCCGGATGGCGGAGGCCTCCCTGGGAACGCGTAAGAAAGAGATCACCGAAGCAGAGTGGACGACCCGGCGGAAGTACCACGTGTCGATTGTCTCGAAGGCGGCCATCGCTGCAGGCACTCTCATTGAAGAATCGATGCTCGGCACAAAGAATCCTGGCCTGGGAATCGAATCGTACCTGATCTCCGAGGTCGTGGGCAGGCGGACCCGGCAGAACATCCCGGCCGACTCACTGATTCAGTGGGAAATGCTCGAGAAGAGTTAGCGCTCGGCCCGGTTTTACCGGACCCCTGGATCCGCCGTGAACGTATCGTACGCCTGAACCTTCCCATAGAGCCGGACCACGCGCACACCCTCTTTCTCGAGCGATGTGAGCTGCCCGGAAATCTCGTCCTGGAAAGCGTACGACGAGACGAGAACCATGGTAGGCCTGGCCTCCGCCAGCGAGGACGGGCTCTGAACCGTCAGTCCAGCCAGATCGGAGCCGTGCTTCGCCGGATCCGAATCTACTAGTGCCACAATCGGCGCTTCGAGCATGTTCGTGCGGCGAAACAGCTCCCGCGTATGAAAACCCGCTCCGAAAACCGCCACACGCGCATCTCCGCCTCTAGTCTCATCCACCAGCGCCGCGATCTTTGACTTCAACCTGTCGAGAACACTCTGACGTTCCTGAGCGTACTCACGCACGATACCGTGCAGGCGACGGTACTCGGTGGGGTTACCGGGCTCGATCGTCTGTGACGGACGGCCTGCGCGCCACCAGGCCAGGGTCCGAAACGCACCGTACGGCAGAAGCTGGGAAGGCACCTTTACCTCGAAACCCTCACGGCTGAGCATTGCCTTCAGTGTGGTGGGAGAGAAATTGTACAGGTGCTGGAACGAGAAGAAATCGTCGAGCTCCACCGCCCGCGGACGGCTGGCGTCCGGAACCTCGATGAACAGCAATCCTTCCGGCTTCAGGGCCTTTCGCGCCAGATGCAGGAAGTGACTCGGCTGCCTGACGTGCTCCAGGACATGACGCACGCTCACCACGTCAAAAACGCCCGCAAGCTGGGGAAAATCTTCGAACATCCCTTCCAGGATCTCAAGGTCGTAATGCTCCCGGGCAACCAGAACAGCCTCCCGTGCCGGCTCCACTCCGACACATGACCATCCGCGCCTCTTGAACAAAGACAGAAAGTAGCCCTCGAAGGAACCGATATCGAGGATCCGCCCTTCAGCATGGGAGTTCCATTCTTCAAGGATCCGCTCGCACTGGTCACGGCGCACCGACTCTCCGCGGGGCAGCGCCGAGACACCGCCTCCTTCCGGGACCTCCCTCGGCCTCGTCTGCGCGGCGTAGAATTCCCGCACCGCCGCCTCAGGAAGTCTGGGATTGATGAAGATCAGGCCGCAGGTCCTGCAAATAACGTTGGTGATGTCAATCTGCCGGATCCCCAATGCGGACGGAATCTCGAATCCCGGATCGCAGTACACTTCCACGAGGTCCCCGCCGCCGCAGAGATCACAAACGACATGTTCCATTTTCAATGTCCTTCCCCCACCGCAGGGCGGCAAGATGCGAGCGCCAGGATTCGCTCGGCAATACGCCCGATCCCCCCGCCATCGATGCACTCCTGGCCGCGATCGGCCATGTCTCTGAGCTGCTCCGGCTGCTCCATTAGTTCCACAACCGCCCGGCGTATGCGATCGGGATCGGTATCCAGGTGGTAGCCAAGGTCCACGCTGAAGCCGTGGTCCGCAAGGCGGGCGGCCGCTCTCGCATTCGCGGGCGAGTGTGAGAGCATCAGGGTCGGCACCCCGAGATACGCAAGCTCATACACGGTGACCCCGAAGCAGGCCACCGCTGCATCCGCCTGCTCGTAGAGGGACGCCGGATCATCCAGCGCTGTGACACACCTGGGTGGGCGCTCCATGCTTCTCATGAGATCCTCGAGCTCTGCCCGCTTCTGGAAGTCGGGGCCCATCAGAACACTGACTTCTGCGTCATACGGTGCGGGCTCGAGCGCACGAACCG
>JAPUKU010000020.1 GCA_027295505.1 Acidobacteriota bacterium | reverse complement strand
GTTCCTACTCGGTGTCGACGAGCGCTTCGCTGGCAGGGGAATCGCGCAGCAGCTCATCACCGCATGTCTCGCACGTGGGGAGCAGAGAGGCTATCGGATGGCCGTCACGGAGGCGACCAACGAGACCTCCCAGCACATCGTTCGAAAGCACGGATTCGTGGAGCAGGTCAAACGGTCCTACGGTCAGCATCGATTCCAGGGACAAGCGTTTTTCGAGTCGATCGCGGATCAAGGGGGTCCGATACTCATGGACAAGAAGCTGTCCATCGAGGACCACTGACGGGATCGGGGTACCGGGATGACTCGTCGACAGAACAACCGAGCTGCTAACTGGGGCCAGCGACCAGATAGAGGCGGATATGCACGGACAACACGACCGCGAGGATTCTGCAAGGTTGGCTCGCAACACATGCTGATGCCAAATGGCGTTACGACGCATCTCTCTACAGCGTCGGCGCTTGCGCAAGCGATCCCGCCAGGGCTCGAACCTGGGACCTGTTGTGGTGCCTGGTACTTCTCAGGCCCTCCCCGCCAACTCCCCGATCCTCGACAGCACCTTCCGAAGTGACGCAGTCTCCTTCTCCAGGTCGCGCATCTGCTTGGCGATCTGGGTTAGCGCGGCTGCTGGCGTCGCGGCCTTCCTCGGCCTGCCAGGTCCCCGCCTCCTGGTCTTGGATCCCCTCGGCCTGCCAACCGCGGGCTGATTCCCCTCACCCAGGATGGCCCATCGCCGTCTCATCGATCACAGCGGACACGTACTCTCGCCCTTCCTGCGAGTTCGTGGCGACGAGGCGCACGGCGGCAGGGTGGTTGCCGATTGCAGCACGCACCACGCGGACGGAGGCCTTCCAGCCCCTGAAGACGGGGTCTTCCGTGGCGAGCCGCTCCGCGATCTCCTGCATGGCGTCGCGGCGCTGGCTGACTCTGAACTCGAAACCGGAGCGCCCGAGCCGTCGAGTTGCCTCTCCCCGCCGCTGCCACTCCTGGCGCATCTCGGCCTCCAGGGCGGCCAAGAGCCGCTCCAAGTGGTCCTGCGCGTTGCTGTCGTTGAGCATGGTCATGGACCATCCGAGCCGTTTGTTTCCTTAGGACTAAGGTCCTGGGCCTCTTCAGGCGCGTCGTTCTCGATTTGGCTCATTCTTCAGCAGATGGTGCCTCAAGTGTACAGGGTGTCCCAAACGATGGCTGAGGCTCCCGCCATTGACTGCCCCGTTGGCACGGGGCTACGGCATTGGGCGCGGAGGTGGGGGGGTGGAGCGGATAGCAATCCCGGGCGGCACAACTATTTCTTGAGCGAGTCGACGACCATGTCGACCAGGCCGTACTCCTTGGCTTCGATGGCGGACATAAAGAAGTCCCGGTCCGCGTCCTTGGCCACGACCTTCGGGTCCTTCCCGCAGTGGCGGCCGAGGATGTTGTTGATGGCCTCCTTGAGCCGGGAGATCTCCTTGGCCTGGATCTGGATGTCTGTCGCCGTTCCCTCGGCTCCGCCCCAGGGCTGGTGGATCATGATGCGCGAGTGAGGCAGTGCGTGGCGCTTGTCCTTGGAGCCTGCTGCCAGAAGCACGGCGCCCACGCTGGCCGCCTGTCCGATGCAGTAAGTCGCTACCGGGCACGGCACGAACTGCATCGTGTCGTAGATGGCGAGGCCGGAGGTGATCGATCCGCCAGGCGAGTTGATGTAGATGTTGATGTCCTGGTTCTTGTTCACCTTGGCCAGGAACAGCATCTGGGCAATGACCGAGTTCGCAACCATATCGTCGACCGCGGTCCCGATGAAGATGATCCGGTCTTCAAGGAGGCGAGAGTAGATGTCGTATGTCCGCTCACCCCGTCCGGTCTTCTCGATAACGAATGGAATGAACTCGTTGGCCTTCTCGTTCATCGGTTCCTCTTCCTGTGATGGTTTCGATCAGTCCTCGCTGACTCTCGGATAGAGCAGAAGACCCAAACCTATGAGCCTCAGATAGCCTACGGGAGATCGAGATCCCATGAAATCCCGCCCCCGCCGGGGCTCGTAGATGGGGGTGTAGGTGGGGACGCAGGAGTTACGCTGGGCCCGCATAGACCCCGAACCATCGCACTCAACTTCGTTACGATGGATGTGCCCACAGCGAGAGGTGCTTCAGAATGCCTCAAGGAAGAGACGTTACTCGCGGGCCAGAGAACCCAGAACCATGCCCAGAGGAAGTCAGGTTCAATTTGACACCCCTAGGCAGCATCCACCTGCTAAGAACGCCGGAGAACACCTTTCTTGTTCGAGCCCCAGGGCAGAATGCGGACTTGCACTTTGAAAACAGAGCAGAGGCGGACCGTGTATACGATCGGATCCTTGAGAACCTGCTCAAGGGGGCCGATCCCTACAGGTGATCATCACGGGTATTCAGCACCTCGAATGAGGGCGGCGAAGGTAGAACCCGGGCCTTTACTTCAACTCAAGCGGGCCGCTGAGCGACTTGTGTGAGCGATCCCGCCAGGGCTCGAACCTGGGACCTGCGGCACGGCTACTGGATGGTGATCCGGGTCACCGGCGAGATTGGCCCGAGGACGCCACCTGTGTACACAGCGCCGATGTCATGCTCGGCGAAGCCGACTACACGTCTGGAATGCGCAACAAGAAAACGGCTCTTTCCGAG
>JAPUKU010000002.1 GCA_027295505.1 Acidobacteriota bacterium | reverse complement strand
AGGCTATCTTGGCGACCAGCTTGTTCGGGCCGGCCCCGGCCGAGGCCGTGAGGCGGGTCTCGGCACGGATGTCGCGTTTGATGCGTCGGGCCACCTCGGTGGCCGGCAGGCGGTGGCCGGTGACGTCCAGGTAAGACTCGTCCAGAGATAGCGGCTCCACGCGGTCGGTGTAGCGGCAGAAGATCTCATGAATCTTCCGGGACACCTCCCGGTAGCGATCGAAGCGGGGTTTGACGATAACCGCCTGCGGACACAGGCGAAGGGCCGTGCGCATTGGCATGGCGGAGCGGCAGCCGAAGCGACGCGCCTCATACGAGGCTGCGGCCACCACACCGCGCCCCTCGGGCCTGCCGCCTACCAGCACCGGGCGGCCCCGCAGCTCGGGCCGATCGAGTTGCTCCACGGAGGCGTAAAAGGCGTCCATGTCCACGTGGACGATCTTCCGTGCCGGCGGGTTCTCGCGCATGGGCAGGCTTCCTTGACGCTGCACCGATCGTCGTCTAGCATATCAACTTGACGCTCTCACGAGCAGGAGGAGGATTTACCATGCAGAAGAAGACGCTCGCAGTACTGTGCGCCGTCGTCCTGGTGTCCGTTGCCGGACTGGCGCTGGCCGGTGAGCACGCCGAGAAGGGCGATGCGGTCAGCGTGCAGGGCTGGATCACGGACGAGGCGTGCGGAAAGAAGAACGCCAACGCGGAGGGTAAAGCCTGCGCGCTGGCCTGCGCCAAGAAGGGCTCAGCCCTGGTGCTCTACTCTCCCTCGGACGACAAGACGTATGGCTTGGACGATCAGGAGCAGGCCAAGTCTGAGCTCGGGCACGAGGTCAAGGTGATCGGCACCATCGACGCAGAGTCACAGAAGATCACGGTCACAAAAATCGAAGCTGCCGGGGGCTCCGACAAGAGCTGAAGCTCCCCTTCTTTACAGCTTGCCGAGTAGAAAAAGCCGCCTGCCCAGCGGCTTTTTCTACGCCCTGACCTACTTTAATTATTTACCTATATTCCGAAAACCTGTTATTACCTTAGGTTATTTAGATCTTTCTACCTATTAATATATCAAAGAGTTACAGAGGCACAGGCTCAATATGCTGCATCAACAATTCCGATTTTCTTGGTTGCCGCCTGGAGTAACTCACAGTATAGTCCTGGAGGATTTTCAACACTGGGAGACTCACGGTCATGGACTTCTGGAACTCCGGTGGAAGGCAGATGGCACGAACCTTCGATGAGCTCGTCCGGCTGCGAGCCTGCCTGAGACCCCGCTCGGTTGAAGAGATACCTTCGTTCCAGCCGTTCGAAGAGATCGCCCTGCCCGACGAGACACCCCTCCATCTCACCCCGAATGTGGAGGAGGTGCTAGGCTGGACCGCCGCTTACCTCAAGAGTATCTATCCGGCTATCTCTCTGCTTCTCCCCGGAGATATTGATACCTCCTACCCAAACTGGTACCACGCGTTGATGGGGCGGAAGGTCCGGGGCGACGAGATACGGTTCGCGCACGCGGACGGAACCGGCTACGTGTGGCTCGTGTCGGACCTCCGGCCGCGTCTCAGGTACCCCGACGGTCGTGTCAGGGACGTCCACATTCGCACGTTCGACATCACGACGCTGAGGGCCCGGGAGCTCAATTTCGCCATTAGTTGCCTCCGGCAGTTTCACCCCCGGCGGGACCGTGACATCCTGGAGGATCTTGACATCCCCTCGTTGATCAACAAGCTTCTTCCCCACCGCCACAACGGGAATGGTGGCACCGTTCTCCAGTTCAGCAGATCGAACGGAACACGGCGGCCCAGGTCCCATAGGATTCGTCGGCTGCAGCCGGACATTTCCCACCAAAATCGTTAGCTTCGAAGATCGGTGCTGGCCCACCCTCAGGCGGGTGGCGTCAGGCGGGACAGGAGTGTGTCGAGATTGGGCGCGTCCGGCGTTGTGATGCGGACCGTGACGGGCTCGCGCCGGTCGGCGGCACCGGTCTCCACCCTGAAGCCACACACCTGGAACAGCGGCTCGAAAACCGTCTGAACCCTCTGGCGCACGGCATCGGCCTGCTCGAGCGTGTGGGGGTAGTGCAAGCGATCGATCACCTGCACCCGGAGCTCGTCGGTCCGGAAGCGCACCGGAGGGTGGGGGTCCGATTTCTTCTGAAGGCTGAGGGCGGCGGCGAGAACCCTTCTCAGACCGCGGCACAGATCCTGCTCCAGGGTTATCTGCACCGGGCGCTTGCGGACCACCTGCAGGCCGGCTCGGCCTTCAGAGAGATCAATCGAGTAATCCACTTCGTGGCCGACGAGGACCACCGAGGGACCCCGGTGCACATGGCTGTAGTCGGCCACATCAATGAGCAGGCCTTCCGCGGTCCGGTTGCGGATCCACTCGTGAAAGAGCGTTACGATCCTGGGTGGATCGACGGCCACGCCCTCTGCGAAATAGATCTTGATTGCAGTTCGGTGGGGTGCCATGTCCTGGTGGACCGGGAATGAAGATGCATACCGGGATGAGAATCCCGGATCAGGCCGGCGCTCCCCCGGTGGCCGCAGCGACCAGCCTCGACTCACAGGCGTGCGCGGCCTCGATGAAGAGCTGGGTCTCCTCGATCCGCTGGTGAGCCACGTCGTGGTCCATGCGATCTGGCACGCTCCTGTGCCGGGTCAGGAGATACTGCGCGAACTTGCCGCCCGCGTACCTGTCGAAGAAAAGCTTGGTATCCACAAACCTCTTCCGGAACTGTCCGACGATGTCATCGGCGTCGTCCGTGACGTCGTGGTGCTGGATCCGCACCAGGGCCTGGGCTGCGATCAGCATCGACCTGTAAGCCAGATCCTCCGCCTGCTGATGACGCCCCTCTTCGAGCTCGATCTGGGCGTCAAAGTTCTCAGACTCGGCCTTCGACATCTGCATCGAAAAGACGCTCACCACCTGTCCGGCGCACTCACCGACTCCCATGTCACCCATTGTGAACTCGCGTGGATCCCCCCAGTCGGTGTAGAAATCAGGCCGCTCGGCGTAGTCGGGGATGCGCATGAGCGGCTCCAGCATGGCGCGCAGCTCCTTCTTTCCGAGGCGCTTGATGAACGCCTGAAAGCGTTCGCCGGAGGAGCGCTCCTGAATGTAGCGTTCCGTGAGAACGTCGACGACCTGGGGAATCGCCTTGCTCGGCACCGCCCCCATCGGCAGGCCGTAGCTAGCCGCGTTTTCGTTCCATTGCCCTCCCAGCACGACCTGGAAGTGCGGCACGGTGCGGTTGGCCGCCTTGCGGCTGTTACCGTAGAAACCGATGTCGGCGACATGGTGCTGCCCGCAGCTGTTGAAGCAACCTGAGATCTTGATCTTCAGATCCTTAATGGCCTGCGGCAAGGCGGCGGAACGAGCGCCGAGGTGCTGGCGCAGCTCGGCGGCCAGGCCGCGTGAGCTGGCAATACCCAGCTTGCAGGTGTCGGTGCCCGGGCAGGCGGTGATGTCGACGATGGTACCGGCCCCCGGATCGGCCAGCCCGATGGCGGCCAGATCGGCGTGCAGGGGCTGCAGGTCGGCTTCGCTGACCCAGCGCAACACGATGTTCTGTTCCACGGTTGTGCGCAGGTTGTCTCCGACGTACCGCCTCGCTAGATCGGCGAGGGCCCGTGCCTGGGCCGCGGTCAGATCCCCGAGCGGGCAGTTGACCACGGCCACACAGTATCCGGCCTGGCGCTGGCGGTAGACATTGGTCTGCTGCCAGGCGGCAAACTCCGCTAGCGGCCGACCGTTCGTCTTTGGGGGCGACGCTTGCTTGAGCGGAACGCTGAACTGATCGGGCATGTCGTTAAGTAAGGCGCTCCAGCGATCGTCGTGCGGCAGGGTCTCTCGCTCCTCCAGCACAAGCCGGCGGAACTCCTCAATGCCAAGCCTGGCGACCAGGAACTTGATGCGGGCCCGGCCCCGG
>JAPUKU010000199.1 GCA_027295505.1 Acidobacteriota bacterium | reverse complement strand
CCCCCCCTTGGTCACCCCCCCCCCCCCCTCAAGTGGGGTTCCCGCCAACCACCCCCCCTGCGCCCGGGGCCCCCGGGGGGGCCCCCCCCGCCCCGGGCACGGGAAACGGCTGGGGGGGTGACTTACGGCTGTTCCGGCAGGCCTGAATCCTGGGGTGTGTCGCCGAGCTCCTCCTCGATGATCTGATCGCCGAACAAGACGTCCTGTTCAATGACCGTCCCCGTGCCAGCCGCGGCGTCTCCACCGTCCGCGGTACCGGCTCCGGTGTCACTCCCGGCCTCGGCGGGAGCCTCGGCGGTGGTGGGCTCGATGATCGAGGAGCCGCTCTGGCGCGAGTTCAGGATGTAAAGCGTCAGCGAGGTGAGCATAAAGGTCACCGCCATCCAGGTCGTCGTCTTCGACAGAAGTGACGAAGCGCCCCGGGGACCGAAGGCGGTCTGGCTTCCGGACATGCCGAAGGCGCCGGCGAGATCCGCCCCACGGCCGGTCTGGAGCAGAACGACCAGGATCAGGAAGAAGCAGACGACAACGTGCAGAACAACCAGGATCCAGAGCATGATTAGAGGATTATAGCACGCTGGCCGGCGGCTCTCAGGCCTCTGCCTTGTTCATGTGTCGATAGCTACAGATGGCGGCAAACTGCTCGCTGTCCCGCGAAGAAGAACCGACCAGAGCTCCGTCCACGTCCGACTCCATCATAAGATCGTAGATGTTGTCGGCGCGCACGCTTCCTCCATAAATAATCCGAATCTGGTCGGCGATTTCCTTGCTGTAGCGCTTGGTGAGGCGGTCGCGCAGGTACTTGTGGACCTCCTGAGCCTGGTCGGGGGTGGCGTTGTGGCCGGTGCCGATGGCCCACACGGGTTCGTAGGCGATAACGATCTTGGCGGACTGCTCGAGGGGGATCCCCTCGAGCAGCGCGTTGAGCTGCTTGCGCACCACGGTGAGGGTCTTGCGCGCCAGGCGTTCCTCACCTTTCTCCCCCAGGCAGACGATCGGCACGATGTTGTTCCTGAGCGCGGCCTCGATCTTGAGGTTGACCATGACGTCCGTCTCGTTGAAGGCGCGACGGCGCTCGGAGTGCCCGACGATGACGTACTTGACGCGCAACTCCGCCAGCATCGCGCCGGAGATCTCACCGGTGAAGGCGCCCTTGTCCTCCGCGTGAAGGTTCTGGGCCGCCAGACCCATTGAGCTTGCGGAGATGATTGACGACACCGGGCGAAGCGAGGTGAACGCCGGCGCGATGGCAACCTCGACATTACCCAGATCGCCGACGGCGAGCGTGAGCTTCTTTGTGAGCTCGGTTGCCTCCGGGCCGGTCAGGTTCATCTTCCAGTTGCCGACGAAAAGTGGTTTGCGCATGAGCGGATCCTCGGTGGAGTGTGGCGCTATTTTAGCGAAGTGTTGGCGCTCTGCAAGGAGAAATCAGTCCGTGAAGCAGGAAGCCTCAGCGATCGTTGAGGGCCTGGATGCCTGGCAGGGTCTTTCCACATAGGAACTCGAGCGAAGCCCCGCCACCCGTGGACAGGTGCGAGAACTTGCCGGCCAGGTCCAGGGCGTGCAGGACAGCCGCGGTGTCTCCGCCTCCGGCCACTGAGAAAGCCCCGGAGGCAATCACCGCTTCGGCGACCGCGCGTGAGCCGGACACGTAGCCGCCCTCGAAGAAGCCAAGCGGCCCGTTCCACAGGACGCAACGGCAATTGCTCAGCACATCCGCAAACAGCTTCTCGGTGCGAGGGCCGATGTCGACCGCAGCGTACCCGTCGGCGATTGCCTCAGACCGTGTGTCCATGGCGGGTTCGTGCAATTTAGGGTCCTTGACCACGCGGTGATCCACGGGAAGATGAAGCGGTACTTCGAGCTCCCCGGCCTTATCGAGCAGCGCCCGGGCCGTCTCCACGGTATGGTTCTCCAGGAGCGAGTTACCCGTCGATATGTCCCGGGCGGCCAGAAACGGGTAGGCCATGGCTCCACCGATGATCAGGCGGTCGACTTTGAGCAGCAGGGTTTCCACCAGGGAGACCTTGTCGGCCACCTTGGCGCCTCCGAGGATGGCGGCATAAGGCTTGGCCGGATCCAGACTGATCTGCGAGAGAGCCTCAATCTCGCGCCTCATCAGCAGGCCGGCCACCGCCAGCGGCACGTGCTCGACGATCCCGGCCACCGAAGCGTGTCGCCGGTGGCTGGCGCTGAAAGCTTCGTTCACGTACACCTCACCGAGCGCCGCCAGTTGCCGGCAGAAGTCCCGATCGTTGGCCGCCTCCTCCGGGTGGAAGCGCAGGTTCTCGAGCATCAGGCACTCGCCGTGGCCCAGCTTCTTGGCCAGCGCCTCGGCCTGCGGCCCGACGCAGTCAGGCGCGAGCGGCACCGTACAGCCGAGCAGCTCGGCGAGTCTCTGGGCCGCGGGGCGCAACGAGAGATCGGCAACGCGCTTTCCCCTGGGTCTTCCAAGGTGGGAGGCTAGGATTAGCCGGCAGCCCTGTTCCCTGAGCAAACGCAGGGTGGGCAGGCAGGCACGGATGCGTTCGTCGTCGACCACCCGTCCCTCTCGAAGAGGGACGTTGAAATCGACCCTGACGAGGACCTGCTTGCCGGCTAGGTCCACCTCATCAATACAGCTTTTCTCGATGAACATGGCAGGAACCGGATGATACCATTGGCTCCGTGGTCCCGAGTAAAGCCGGCTCCAGAGCACCTGCGTTCATCATTCTGATGGGGCTCTTTCTGACTTCCTGTACCGCGGGAGGGCATCCGGAGGGTGGAGAAGCTGGGGATCTGCAAGCCGGGCCGGTCGAGGATCTGGCCGACCTGGCGGGTGCCTACCGGGTGCGGGTGGCCTTCCCGGGCGGGCGGGTTTTTCTGGCCGAGGTCGCCGATACCCCGGAGGGCAGGGCCCGCGGTCTCATGTACCGCGACCGGCTCGAGCCGGGAACCGGTATGTTTTTCATCTTTGAGGAACCGGGTCCCTACTCCTTCTGGATGAAGAACACGCGCATCCCGCTGGACATCGTGTGGCTGGACCGCCAGGGCCGGGTGGTCCACGTCGAGAGACAAGTTCCTCCCTGCGTGGAGGACCCCTGCCCCACCTATTCCCCCCGGAGCCCGGCCATCGGGGTGCTCGAGGTCAGAGGGGGGCAGGCGGACGGCCTCCGGGCTGGCGAGCGCCTCCTGCTGGCCGCCGAGGCAGCCCCTCTGGAGCCCTGAGAGGGGCAGGTCAGGGAGGGAAGCGGCTACCCTTCGGAATCTCAAAAGTACTGTAAATAAATGAATTAATAAATTTTACGGCCTCTGAAGGACCTAATTTTCCTTGACAGCTGGGGGGGGCCTTCGAATAATTAGGGGCACCTAGGGGAGGAGGTTTTATCCAGAATGAAGGTCTTTTCCAGGACTGGAATGCTCGTTTTCGC
>JAPUKU010000198.1 GCA_027295505.1 Acidobacteriota bacterium | reverse complement strand
GCGCGGATCCAACCGAACGTAGGCGCAGGCCAGGACCCCCCGATCGGCGGGGACCAGGTGGGGCGTAAATACAATCGACTCGGGGCGGCCGCTCCACTGCGAGAGGGCCTGCTCGATCTCGGGCACGTGGCGGTGGGATCGCCCGGTGGCATATGGCGCGATCTGGTCGTGCATCTCCGCCAGCTGGGTGCCCATGAGCCCGCCGCGACCCGCCCCCGAAACTCCGGACTTGGCGTCGACGATGATCGGTTGGAAGGGTCGCATACCGCCACGCCAGAGTGGGACCAGGGCCAGCAGGGCCGCCGTGGCATAACAGCCCGGGTTGGCGACCAGGAAGGAGCCCGAGATCGCATCGCGGGCGTGTTCAGTAAGCCCGTACACGGCGGTCTCAGCGGCAGTGGTCGAGGCCACTTCGGGGTACCATCGTTGGCGATCCCGGCTGTCGCGCAGGCGGTGATCCCCGCCCAGATCGATCACCCGGGCCCCGTGGCTGCGGGCGCGGGCTATGAGGGGAGCGGTCGCGCCGCTGGGAAGGCAGCACAAGAGGGCATCTCCCGGCTCCTCTCCCAGGGCTTCGAGCGGCTCGATGGTCAAGCCTTCGGCCTCGGCCAGGAAGGGCAGGCGTCGGGTAAGAGGCTCACCCACGCCACTGCGTGCAGCCACCCGCACGCGGCAGACTCCGGGGTGCGCGCGCAGGAGCTGCAACAGCTTCATGCCCGTATATCCGGTGACCCCGGCAATCGAGAGGTTGAGCGCCAAAACGGTTATGGTTTCGATCGGATGCGAATAAATATTCTATTCAGCGAATATTTATGTATTCTGGCCGAGGAGGCCAGTTTCTGTCAAGGGGTCCGTGGCGGGAAATTTCGCTTGTGGGGAGGAACCTGCCGCCGCCGCTTAGGAGGGTGGGCGCGAGCCTCGCGTGTTGAAGACCTAATACGTCCAGCTGAGCTCGGCTTCGACCCGGGCCACGTCCTCAAGGTCAGGGAATTCCGCCTCGAACCTCGTGGCCTGACCCCGTTCGATCGTCTCCTGTTCGGGTCGGATCTCGCTCGACTCGATCAGGTTCTCGTTCTCATCGTACAGGTTCAGGTTGACACGGATGTTAGTGGCGGAGCCTCCGCCCTGGTTGACGATGCGCCCCTCGACCCGGGTGCCCGAAGGTGGAAGAGAGCTGCGCACCAGATCGCGCAGCTTCAATCGTGCCTCTCCGACGGGACGACTCCGGATCCCGGACCCCCCCCGCCCGTTCCCGCCGGCAAGAGGGCGCCGGGCTTCTTGAGCCCGCCTCGTAGCCAGATTGCGTTCGCGTACCCTGGACGGCCAGCCGCTGCGCGTGCCTTCATCCTGGTTCACGGTGGCGCCCTCATCCGCCTGCGTGGCTTCGATCTCGAAGGGGCGGGTCTGTTTCCTTTCGAGCGCGGGGTTTCCCGGCTCGGCGATGAAGCCTCTCACCATGCGGAACCCCATGAAGCCGGCCGCCAGACAGAGAGCCAGGAAGCCGATGACGCCTGCCCGCGAAGAGGACCGGCGCTCCTTGATCCAGAGGGCCACGGCTTCCGGTTCCTGGGCTTTCCCGGTCTCCAGTGACTCGATCCGATCGAGTTCCTGGATGAGGACGGGGTACCCTGCGGGCCGGTCGCCCGGCCGCTTGCGGAGCATGCGCTGTACGAGCCCCGCGAGAGGGTAGGAAATCTCCTTGACCAGGGTGCGGGGTGAGGGGACCGTCTCCTGCAGGTGCTTCATGGCCACCTCGACCGGGTTGGTCCCCTGGAATGGCGGGCGGCCGGTGATCAGGTGAAAGAAGGTAGCTCCCAGCGAGTAGATGTCGCATCGATGATCGACCTCCGCTCCGCGAACCTGTTCAGGCGACATGTACTGAGGCGAGCCGATGGCTTCGCCGGTCTGGGTGATCTGCAGGGAGGCATTGCCAGCCGCCCGCTTGGCGAGCCCGAAGTCCGTGATCTTGAGCGTTCCGTCCCGGGCCAGGATCAGGTTCGATGGCTTGATGTCCCGGTGAATGAGCTGTATGCGGTGCGCCTCCTGCAGCCCGGTGGCAACCTGTCGGATGAGCCGCACCGCCTCGAGCGGACGGAGGCGGCCACGCCGCTCGAGCCTCTTCTCGAGAGTCTCGCCTTCGATGAACTCCATGGCGAAATAAGGCGTGCCCTGCTCATCCCCGATGGAGTAAATCTGCGCCAGGTTGGGATGGTTCAGGGCTGCAGCGGAGCGCGCTTCGCGCAGGAAACGCTCGCGCGCATCGCGTTCGCCCGCAAGGGCCGGCAACAGCGTCTTCACAGCCACGTAGCGATCGAGCGCCGCGTCGCGCGCTTTGTAGACGACTCCCATGCCACCCCGGCCCAGGACACCGAGAATCTCGTATGGGCCAATGTGGGTGCCGGGCACGCCGGAACCGGATGCGGCCGGACCGGAGGGGGCAGCGGGGGCCGTAGCGGATCCGCCCTGGGACGTAGCTGTGTTGCTTCGGAGCGTTGAAAACGTGCGGTTGCAGGAGGGGCAGGTGATGCGGACGGGACCGCCGCCCGGAGCGGCGGGCAGGCTCACCGTCTGTTCATTTCTGCACGATGGGCAGATAAACCGGGCCATGATTGAAATCTAGGACCCGGATCGCGCAAGGCAAGGAGAAGGGGGGTAGGGCTCAGCTGCGGCGGGTGTCGTGGTGCAGGTAATCGGTGATCGTCTTTTCCGCGGCCGGGGTGATCTCGGTGAACCGGCAGCCGACCTCGTACTGGCCGCTGAGGGGATTCCGCAGCACGCGGATGACCTCTGCGGTGGCGTTGATGAGCGAGTTGCTATGAGGTAGCAGGAACTTGATCTTCACCACCTGATCGATGGCCATCGGCCGGTCGGTCTCGATCATGATGCCGGTACGGCTGATGTCCCGCGAGTGCCCGAGATACTCCACCTTCGAGCGAAGATCGGTGTCGGCCTGCGCCACCATGGTGCGCAGAAAACGCCGCGGCGGAATCTGCAGGATGTTGGCCACCCGCCGCACTAGTTCCATCTGGGAAACGCTCCGCGGCACATAGTCGCAACAGCCGCGAGCCCGGCTCAGGTCAATCGACTCGGGTGCGTCCTCGTCGCTGATGAGCACGACCGGAAGATCGGATCGCCCGCAGGCCTCTCGGATCGATTCGCACGCCTGGCCCGAATCCTCCCCGAGGCAGGCCTCGCTCACCAGCGCGATATCGAGTGTGGCGGTGCGCGCCTCCTGTAAGGCCTCCTGCAGGTCACCGGCAGAGTGCACGATGCAGCCGATGCGCTCGAAGCAGGAGATTTCGGCGGCACGCGCCGCCTCCTGCTCTTCAACAACGAGGATGGACGTCCTGCCATCGACGCAGGGGGCGGCTCGCGATGTGGCAGACCCACGCTCCTGGCTCCGGGTCCCTGCTTGCTTGTCACTTTTGCGCGCCATGTTTCTGTCCTAAACTCGTCCCGGCGCCAACCCTCGATGCGCCGCCAGACCCCGGCCACCTGCCGATCCCGAGGGATCGGGTGGCCGGAGTTGCGGCACAGCCTCAAACGTGAGGCGGCGTGGTTGTCGCTGCCGCGCCCGTCGGGGTAGCGGGGGCAGCGATCTCTCCCCGCTGGGGGAGAGGTGCGCACCTCATCCTTTCGCAACCTCCGTGCCAGCTGGATCGCCAGAAATCCGACATGTTGCAAGCATCAGTGATAAAAGCACTTGGAGTGCAAAAGTGGAGAGCTCAGACCTCCTGAAGACCTCTCGACCACCCCGTGTCATGCGCAG
Organism: Acidobacteriota bacterium; assembly: GCA_027295505.1. GTDB lineage: Bacteria > Acidobacteriota > Polarisedimenticolia > JAPUKU01 > JAPUKU01 > JAPUKU01. Next base: position 48,261 of record JAPUKU010000198.1, on the reverse strand, counting down.
AATTTGAACACCGCGCCGCAGCCCACCGCGCCCGGGATGCCGCAACGGATTGAATGGGTGAGAGTTAGTGGTGCTTGTGTGATTTTTGCACGCTTCAGAATCCCCGGGTGTGCGGAACCGCGACGCTCTTGACAGTGCCCCAGAGCGTGATTAGGATAATTCGCTCGCATGATCTCGGTCAGAAATTTATCCAAATCGTTCGGCCCAACCCGGGCCGTGCGTGATGTGTCGTTTGAGATCGCCCGCGGCGAGGTGGTGGGGTTTCTCGGTCCCAACGGGGCCGGAAAGACTACCACCATGCGCATCATCACCTGCTACATGCCTGCGGATTCCGGATCCGCCACCGTGGCCGGGTTCGACACGACCTCCCAGTCCTTGGAGGTGCGCCGCCGCATTGGCTACCTGCCCGAAAGCGCGCCGCTGTACGACGACATGGGGGTCGTGGAGTATCTGTCGTACGTGGCTGAGATTCGCGGTATCCAGAAAGCTCTGCGCACCCAGCGGATCCGGGAGATGGTGGAGCGCTGCGGGCTCGAGAAGGTGGTCAGCAAGGACATTGGAGAGCTATCCAAGGGATATCGCCAGCGCGTGGGACTGGCCCAGACCCTCATCCACAATCCCGATGTCCTGGTCCTCGATGAGCCCACGAGCGGTCTCGATCCGAACCAGATCCGGGAGATTCGCAACCTGATCCGGGAGATCGGGCGCGAGAAGACGGTCATCCTCAGCACGCACATCCTGCCCGAGGTGGAGATGACATGCGACAGGGTCATCATCATCCGGGACGGCCAGGTGGTGGCCAGCGATACACCCGAGCGCTTGCGGCAGCGCTCCGCAGGAGGAGGAACCTACACGATCCGGGTGCGGGGTGAGCGGGCCAGGGTGGAGTCTTCTCTGGACGTTCTGCCCGAGGTTTCGCGGGTGAACCACCGGGCGGAAGAGAGCCCCGGAATGCACCGCTTCGAGGTCACCGCAGGGAGGGATGATATCGGCGAGGTGTTGTTCCGCTGGGCCGTGGACCAGAGGCTGGTTCTCGCGGAGCTGCGCCGCGAGGACGCGAGCCTGGAGGACGTTTTCCGGGAGCTGACGGCCGAGGAGGTGGAAAAGCATGCGTAACGTCCTGGCGATCGCCCGCAAGGAGTTCCGCTCCTACTTTTCGTCCGTGATCGGTTACATCTTCATAACTCTTTTTCTCGCGGTCTCGGGGTGGTTGTTCATGAGCACCTTCTTTCTCGTGGGAGAGGCCTCGATGCGGGGCTACTTCCAGTGGATGCCGTGGCTGCTGATGATCTTCGTTCCCGCGGTGTCCATGCGATTGTGGGCGGAGGAGAAGAAGCTGGGGACCATCGAGCTGTTGATGACTTTTCCGCTGACCGATGGCGAGGTCGTGGCCGGAAAATTTCTGGCAGCCCTCGGGTTCATCGGCCTCACGCTGGGGCTGTCGTTCCCGGTGGCCATCACGGTCGCCGTCTCCGGTGATCCAGACTGGGGGCCGATCCTGGGCGGATACCTCGGCAGCCTGTTTCTGGCGGCCACTTTTCTTGCCATCGGAGTGTTCTTCTCGAGCATCACCGAGAACCAGATTGTGGCGCTGCTGCTGGCCTTTTTCACCAGCCTGTTCCTGTACATCGTGGGGATGCCGATCTTCCTGGTTGTCATTCCCGATGTTCTCGATGGGTTTTTCGCCACCCTGAGCCCCAAGACCCACTTCGAGAGCATCCAGCGTGGAGTCATCGACTCGCGCGATATCATCTACTACGTGTCGCTGATCGGGTTCTTCCTGTTCCTGAACACGCGCTCGGTGCAGAGCCGCAAATGGAGGTGAGCCGCCGCAAGCGCCGCGTGCGAGGCGGCACCGAGTCGATCGGCGTGGTGATCCTGATCGCCGTGGGGCTCTTGCTTCTCAACGGTATCGCCATGCGTGTGTTCACGCGCCTTGACCTCACCCAGGACAAGATTTACACGCTCAGCAGCTCGAGCCGGACTGTCCTGGGTCGGTTGGACGACATCATCAATGTTCACGTGTACTACAGGGAAATGCCACCGCCGCAGTTCATGCGGATTCGCCAGCAGGTTGGAGATCTCCTCGAAGAATACCTGGCGTACGCCAAGGGAATGCTACGCGTAGAGTGGATCGACCCCATCGGCAACCCGGAGCTCGAGCAACGCGCCCGCTCGCTTGGTCTGCAGCCGGTGCAGATGCAGGCCATCGAGCGTGACCAGGCGCGGATCGCGGTCGGCTACATGGCTATCGTGGTGATGTACGAGGATCGGCGCGAGATCGTCCCGTTGGGTATGTCCACGGCAAATCTGGAGTACCAGTTGACTTCGGCCATTCTCAAGGTGTCGACGACAGAGTCCCTCACCGTCGGAATCGTGGCGCCGAGCAACCCGGATCAGGCTTCCGGCCTCAACTTTCTGCACCACAGTCTCGAGCAGCAGTACCGCGTGCTCGACGTCTCGCTCGAGGGCGAGGAGGCGAGCATTCCGGAGGAAGTGAGCACGCTCGTGCTGGTAGGCTCTCCGATGCTGTCGGATCGCGGAAAATGGGAGATCGATCAGTTCCTGATGCGTGGAAAGCGGGCCATGTTCCTCGCCGATGCGGTCGAGGTGCCCCAGGCGAGCCTGACCGCTTATCCGAGTCCGCCGTCTTATGACGACCTGCTCAGACACTACGGCGTATCGGTTCATAGCGATCTCGTGCTCGACGTCTCGAGCGCGCGGGCGCCGTTCTCCAGTGGCGCTTTCCAGGTGATGGTCGAATATCCGTTCTGGGTGCGGGTGATCCAGAACGGATTCGACCGCGAGAACCCGGTGGTCAATGAGCTGGGATCCCTGGTGCTTCCCTGGACCAGCAGCATCAAGGCTCTGCCCTCGGAGACGACTGAGGTGGTGACCCTCGCTTCATCGACCGAACAGGCCTGGGTGCAGGAGGGGTACTTCAACCTTGCCCCCACCCAGCCGTTCCAGGCGATGGCAGGCAACCAAAGGGTGGTGCCGCTTGCCGTGGCGGTAACCGGGAAGCTCAAATCGTACTTCGAGGGACAGGACCCGCCCCTGGGAGTGGTCGTCGGCCAGGAAGGGCAGCAGGAGCGACTCGATGCCTCCACGACTGATACGCAGATCGTGGTTGTGGGATGCTCACGGTGGGCGACCGATTTCTTTGTCAACATGTTCCCGAACAACCTGACCTTCCTGCTCAATAGCGTCGACTGGCTGACCCTGGGGCCCGACCTGATCGCCGTGCGATCCAGGGGCGGTCTGGATCGACCCCTGGGACCGGTGGACGAGGGAACCCGGACACTGCTCAAGCTTTTCAGCATCGCGGTGATGCCGGGCGCGGTCATTCTGTTCGGAGTTGTATGGTCCCTCATCCGGCGCCGGGCGCGGCGTCTTGTGGAGGTGTTCTGAGGTTCAGACGATGAAGGTGCGTACCTGGATGATCCTGGGCGGCGTATTGGTGGGCCTGGGCCTGATCCTTTCCCTGCTGGAGAACCGTTCCGTTCCGGGCGCTGGTGACAACCTTCTGTTTGTAGCTTTCGATCGCGATCGTGCCCTGAAGATCGAGGTCAGCGGCAAGGACGAGGAAGGCATCGTTCTGGAGAAAAGCGCGGATGGCTGGAAAGTGCCCGCGGAGGGGGATTTCCCCGCCGACCCGGACGGTGTCGAGGGCATCCTCGATTTTCTCGCCCAGGCCAGGACTGGGCGGAAAGTTTCGGAAAACCCCGAGAAGCGCGGAATCTTCGAGGTAGATCCTGAGACCGGGCTCACGGTGCTCGTGTCCGGTGAGGGGAGCGCTGTTCTGGCTAGCTTCTTCATCGGCAAGACGGGCCCCGACTTCACGAGCACCTATGTCCGTCCCGAGGACTCCGATGCCGTCTACCTGATGGACGAGCCCCTGCGCCGCCTCTTCGTGCGCCCCAGCCCGCGCCAGTGGCGGGACAAGGCAATTTTCCGGCTGTCCAGTGTCGACATCACCCACGTGAAGTGGGAGAAGGAAGAGCAGCCGGTGGCTCTGGAAGTCGACACCGGCGGTAACTGGACCCTGACCGAGCCGAGTTCAGCGCCCGCCGTGCGCAGCGAGGTGGAGGTGCTGCGCAACTCACTGGCGATGCTGAAGGCGGATGATTTCGCCGATGACGCCAGCGAGGTCGAGGCAGGGTTCGATGTTCCTTTCGCGATGATCGAGTTCAAGCTGCGGGATGGCACTGTTCATACGCTCGAGATTGGAACAGAGAACGACCGATCCCAGCGCCATCTGCGCCGGGACGGAAAGGAGACGATTTTTCTCGTCAACAACTTCCGTATCAACTCGTTGCTCAAGTCAGCCGACGATCTCAAGGCGCCGCCGCCAGCGCCCGACAGTGCGCCAATCACGGATCCCGCTTCGTAGGCCACGAGCTGTCACAGCTCGTCTGCGAGGCTGGTCAGCGGCCGGAAAAATCCCCTGTGCAATAGCAACCGGCTTTCGCCGCTGACCCCACCCGACCATGTGGTTCCTCTATTCGTTCCTGTGCGCCTTCTCGGTTGCCACGAGCGACGCGCTGTCCAAGCGGGCGATGATGGAGGCCCCGGAATGGGTCGTCGGATGGGTGCGTCTGGCGTTCGCCCTGCCCTTTCTGCTTCTCGGATTGTGGTTCATCGACATACCGCCGCTCGACCCGACGTTCTGGTGGGTGATTGCCTGCGTGCTGCCGCTGGAGCTCGGCTCCTACATCCTGTACCTGAAGGCTATTCGCGCCTCGCCGCTTTCGGTGACGCTGCCGCTTCTCGCCCTCACGCCGGTTTTTCTGACGGGCACCGCGTACCTGATTCTGGGCGAGAGGGTCACCCTGCCTGGGCTCGGAGGCATCCTGCTCGTAGCGAGCGGTTCCTACATGATCAACCTACACGAGCGTCGCAGCGGCTGGCTGGGCCCGCTCCGGGCTCTGGTCAACGATCGCGGGGCCCGTGCCATGCTCGGCGTGGCGCTCATTTACAGCCTCACCTCCGTTCTCGGCAAGGTGGGTCTCCAGCACTCGAGCCCGGCTTTCTTCGCCATCGTCTACTACGTTCTCCTGAGCCTGGCCTTTACACCGATCGCGATCTGGAACACACGGCCCGGGAAGCGATCTCTCGCGGCGCAGCCGATCCGCTTCGTGTTGATCGGTTTCTTCTATTTCTGCATGGTGCTTTTCCATTATCTTGCGCTCGACCTGGTGGAGGTGGCTTATATGATCTCCATCAAGCGCACGAGCATGGTGTTCGGGGTCCTCTACGGTTGGCTGTTTTTCAAAGAGGCGGAGATTCGCCAGCGCCTGCTCGCCAGCCTGCTGATGGTTGCCGGAGCCGTACTCATCGTCTTCGCGTGAGGCCGTGGTGCGGATCCCGGGATCGTATTCCTGGTTTGCTGGTCCAGAAGTCCTTTCAAATCACTGCTTAGCTCCATTCGGAGCTTGACAGAAGCCCTTGTGCCTCTTACGGTGTGGCGAGTGATCTATCCTTGGAGAGCCCTCACCCGTGCCCACCGCCGTTCGTGATTTCTACGAGACGCTCGGGGTTCCCAAGGACGCCAGCGCCAATCAGATCAAGGCTGCCTACAAGCGCCTGGCGCGGAAGCATCATCCTGACCGCAACCAGGGTAGCAAGCGGGCCGAAGAGCAGTTCAAGAAGGTTTCCGAAGCGTACGCCGTTCTCGGAGATCCGCAGAAACGGCGACAGTACGATCTATCTGGCGGATCCGGGTTTGCGAGCGGTTTCGATCCCGAAGACTTCTTCCGCCAGTTTCGGAGCGGTCAGTTCTCCGGAGGGGGCCGGGGAGGTCTTGGAGATATCTTCCAGGAGATCTTTGCCGGCGTGCGCAGCCCGGGCGCAGCCGGCCGACGCGCATCGCACGCACCACCCGAGCGCGGTGCCGACCTGCGGGCGTCCTTGAGCGTTGATTTCAAACAGGCAGCCCGGGGTGGTCAGGTGCCGCTCGAGGTGGCGCGGCGGGCGGCGTGTACCACCTGCCGCGGACATGGCACCTCCTCTGCAGGAGCCTGCGTGGCGTGTGGCGGCAGTGGGCATCAAACCCTCTCCCAGGGGGGGGTACGCCTGCGGCGCCCCTGCCCCGCGTGCGGGGGGGCCGGCCGCACCGGCCAGCCGTGTGCCTCTTGCGGAGGGCGCGGCACGGTGCCCCGCCTGGAGCGGGTCAAGATCCGGGTGCCCGCAGGCGTGGATACCGGGGCGACAATCCGGCTGCCTGGATTGGGCGAGGAGGGGGTGCGCGGGGGGGGCAAGGGAGATCTTTATATCGACATCAAGGTGCGCCCTCACCCGTTTCTGCGGCGCCGCGGAAACGACATCGAGATCGATCTACCTGTGAGCGTGAACGAAGCAGCCTGCGGAGCCAGCATCCGCCTTCCAACGATTGACGGTTGGGCTACGGTGAAGCTGCCGGCCGGCACTTCGAGCGGCCGGCGTCTGAGGCTGCGCGGAAAGGGGGTCACCGACCCCAGGGGAGGCCGCCGCGGAGATCAGTACGCGGTCGTTCAGGTCGTGATTCCCGAGAAGCTCAACGATCGCAGCCGGGAGCTTCTTCGAGAGTTCGGGAAGCTGAACCCCGGCCCTCCCGCAGGCCGGGGTGTCTGGGATCGGTCATGAAAGGGTTGCCCGGTCACCGGCTGCCCTTGCAGGGCCGCCGGCTCTGCGTCCGGCTAGAAATGGGCGTCGTGCTGATGGTGGCGACCCTCGCCTGCGTCGAGCAACAGATCGATGTGACGGTGCGCGAGTTCACATCGATCCGCCAGGGGTTCATTGACACGTTCCTGGATCAAAACCCGACCCTCGCCACGCAGCTCGGATTGCATGAGTACGACGAAAAGCTCGCGGATCTATCCGCCGCCGGCGTGGAGGCAGGAGCGCTGCGCTTCGAGGCGCTGCTGAAAAGATTAAGAAAGATCGATCCTTCTCTTCTGGGTTCAAGCGACCAGATCGATTACGAGATCCTCAATGCGCGCCTGCACGCGGAGCTGCTGGAACGCCGTGAGGTTCGCACTTATGCGATGAACCCGATGGTCTATCCACTCGAGGTGTCGCTTGGCCTGGCGTCGCTCGCGACCCTGCCGTATACCTCCGTCGAGGAGCGCATGGCGCGCGCCACGGTCCGCCTGCAGGCCGTGCCGCAGCTCCTGCGGTCGGCTCGGGAGAACCTGGAACCGCCACCTCCGCTCTTCACCCGCCTGGCACTGCAGCTGGCGAACGCCGGTGAGAGGTTCCTCTCGTCCGAGTACTCAGGCGCCTTCGGCCCTGTCAGCGATCTCAATCTGCGTGCCGATTTCGAGACCAGCCGTGCGGAGGCCGCCTCAGCGATGCGGGGCTTCGCACACTGGCTGGAGGCGGAACTTCTACCGCGCTCGGACGGTCACTTCGCGATCGGTGTCTCGCGCTTCGCCCGTAAGCTGCTCTATGAGGAGTTGCTCGATGTGCCGTTGCACCGCCTGCTGGCACTCGGTGAAGCGGAGCTCGCCCGGCAGCAGGAGGAACTGGTGCGCTTGGCCGCCGAGTTCATGCCGGGAGCGAAGCCTCGCGAGGCGATCGCGGCGCTCTCCCGCAGCCACCCGACTCCCCGGGAGGTTCTGGGGGCGGCGAAGAGCTGGATGGAACAGGGCCGTCTGTTCCTGGAGGAGAACCCCATCCTCACGCTTCCGGAGGGGCCGGTTCCCGAGGTGAGGCAAACCCCGACTTTTCTGCGCTACACCTTTGCCGCCATGAACTCGGCGGGCCCTTTCGAGCAGGGCAACCTCGATTCCTATTATTATTTGACCCCGGCGGAGGCTGACTGGCCCCCCGGGCGCACAAAGGCGTATCTCTCCGAGTTCAACCACTGGGTTCTGGGGATTGTGTCGTTGCACGAGACCTACCCCGGCCATCACGTGCAGACGCTTGCGCAGAGAAAGGGCGAATCCCTGCTGCGGCGGATCGTCCCGGTGGCTTCGTACTCCGAAGGTTGGGCGCACTATTGCGAACAGATGATGCTGGAGGAAGGTTACGGAGATGGCGACATTCGTCTCAGGCTGGTGCAGATGAAGGACTCCTTGCTTCGCCTGTGCCGGCTGGTCGCAGCGGTGCGTCTGCACACGCTGGGGATGTCGGTCGAGGAGGCCAGGCGTCTGTTCATCGAGAAGGCGCTCGTGAACCCGCTTGTTGCCCGGCAGGAGGCGGAGCGCGGAGCGTATGATCCGATGGTCCTGGTCTATGCTCTGGGCAAGCTGCAGATCCTCAAGCTGCGGGAGGATCTCCGGGAACACCAGGGAGATCGATTCAGCCTGAAGGCATTCCATGACCTACTTTTGAGCGAGGGGGAGATTCCCCTGCCACTGCTGCGCCGGAGGTTGCTGCCGGATGACCCGAACCCGTCACTTTGAGATGAAAAAGATTGGCCCCACTGCATGGGGGCGACTCGGGGCCACCCTGCTCCTGGTATCGGCAGTGGGTGCGACGCCGGCCTGTGATCCGCACTCTGTAGAGGGAGAACGCGTCGCTTCCGGCGGGTGGGATTTCTACCTCAACGGCGAGCTGGTCGGCACGGAGACCTATCAGATCCGCCGCAGCGGGCGCCAGCTTCAGTGCACGATTCGCAGCGAGTTCCCGGAGGCTCTGGCGAGCGCCAATGCCCGTCTGTTCCTCAGCGCAAGATACCGCCCGCTGGAGTTCGAGCTGCAGGCGCGGCGGCCGCCCTCGGGGGAGTTGGAGGTGAAGATCGATTTCGAACCCCGCCGGGCCAGAGTGTGGCTCAAGCGTGGTGACCTCGTGCGCGAGGACTGGGTGCAGGTCTCACCCGGAGCACGGCTGATGGAAGAGGGTCTGGTCACCCTCGGCCAGATGGCCCTGCAGGGCCTCAACCTGCGCCGCGACGAGTTCACTCTTTCAGTGTTGTTCCCCCAACAGTTCCGGGAGGTGAAGGTCCGAGTGCAGAACCTCGGCCTGGAGCGGATCTCCATCGGGGACGGCCCCGAGCGCCCGCTCCGGCACCTGCGGTTCAGCCTGGCCGGGGGAGCTTCCGACTACTGGGTGGATGATCGGCGCCGGGTGATGCGCTACCTGAGCCTCTTGCCCTCAGGGGAACTGGAGGCCCGACGCAAGGTAGACGCTCCGGCCGCTTCAGTCCCTTCAGGCGGTTCTTGATCTTCGTCTTCCACTGCTGCCCTCGCTCCGCCGTCCAGCACTTCGCGCATGCGCTCATGGAAGCGCTTGCCGCTCAGGTAGCCGATGACCCTGAGATGGGCTGGCTCCCGTCCCTCCGAGTCTAGAAACAGGACCGTGGGAACGCCGGCGATGTCGTACTCGAGCCGCAGTGCCTCCACCGGAGGTGAGGTGAACTGAGTGAGGTTCGCCTTGAGCGTAATGAAATCTTCGGCCGCTTCGACCACGCGTGGATCGCGGAAGGTAAAGCGATCGAGTTCCTTGCAGGGCAGGCACCAGTCGGCATAGAAATCGATGATCACCGGTCTGCCCGCCTGGCGGGCGGCCGCGACGGCATCGTCAGAGTAGCTTTTCCAGTCGACACCTGGCGGGGCGGGCCAGCCAATCCACAGGGCGCCAGCCAGGGCCAGGGCGGACGCGGCCAGCCTGGCCACGCGGAAGATGGGAATCTGCTCCGCCGTGCGCTCGAAGATCAGCAGGTAGAGCGCCGTCAGAAGCAGGACTCCCGGTAGGGACCACGGCTCGATCCCTTTCGGCAGCAGCGGCCCCAGGAAGTAGACGGCCATGACAATCAGCGCCAGGCCGAACAGGCGCTTCACGCCCACCATCCACTCTCCGGCGCGAGGCAACCTTTGAATGGCTCCCGCTCCCATGGCCAGAAAGACATACGGCAGACCCATCCCGAGCGAGAGCGTCATGAACATCCACAGACCCTGCCAGGGATCGCCGGTGGCGCCAACGTAGGCCAGGAGCGGAATCACTACGGGCGCGATGCAGGGTGCGGCAACCAGGCCCATCGTCAGTCCCATGAACAGCGCGCCGGTTGCACCCCGGCGGGAGCCGAGCCGGCTGGTGACGAAGGATGGCAGCCGCACCTCGTAGAGCCCGAAGAACGATAGGGCCAGGGCGACAAGGATGGCGGCGATCCCAGCGAGGATCCAGGGGTTCTGCAGCGAGGCACCCAGGATGTTTCCGGTCAGCGCCGCGGCGACGCCGAGAAGGGAATAGGTGAGGGCGATGCCGGCAACGTAGAGGGCCGCCAGCCAGGATGTCGGCAAGGAGCGCTCCTGCGCCTGGGCGCCGAAATAGGCGATGGTGATCGGTATGAGCGGGTAAACACAGGGGGTGAGGTTCAGGCCCAACCCCCACAGGAAAATGAGTCCGAACGTGAGCCACCATCCCCGTTGCTCGAGCAGGTTGGCGATGGTCGCGCCGGCGCTGTTACCTGCGACCCTGCGAGCCGGCGAATTCTCGCCCGCCACGGCTTCCGCCTCGAACCATTCTGGGTGCAGCGGCTGCACCGGCTGGCTGAAATCGGCGACCTCCAGCTGCAGGGAGATCGGCAGGCGGGCCGGCGCCAGGCACACCCGGTCGCTGCATGCCTGAACGGTGAGTGTCCCTTCGATCGATCGCGTCCCCGGCGGCAGGCCGGAGTCGGCTTGCACCTCAAACCGAAACGCGACGTCACCTTCGTAAACGGGGAGGGCCTCACCCGCGAACTCGAACTCCTTGATTTTTGGCTCGGGGTAACGAACCTCGCTGGATCGCAGCCCGTCGGAGGGAGTCAGCTCCAGGGAAGTGGCGATGAGGTAATCGAGGCCCGGTTTATGGGCATTGACGTGCCAGCCTTCGTCGATGCTCAGCACGACCACCGCCTGCACCCGGCTTCCGGCGTAGAGTCGATCCAGGGCGACCAGGGAGCGGGCGGTAGCGACATCGGCAGATCCCCGGAACTGGGCCAGAGAGGGAGCCGCAAGGGCCGGCGCCAGGAGGGCGGCCACACAGATAAATCGGGCAAGCGTCATGCTTGTAAGGAATCGCTCGAGCGGCTTTTGATATTCCATAGCGAGGTCTATTAATTATAGGTGACAGTCCGGGTGGGTGACAATGATAGCCACTCCCCGCCCGGAAGCGATCCCGACCGATTGGCTCCTGTTTGCTATAATTTATAGTAATGCAATCATTTTCCCCGTTCGAGGGAGATCGGCGGCCCCGGTTTTTGCCTCCCGCGCACTACTGGATGCCATGGTTGGGCCTGCTGGTGGCGCTCGGGGCTGCAGCCCTGTTCACGGCCGCCTGGATCTTCACCGGTTCCTTCGAGGAGAGGGTCCGGGGTGTCCCCTCACGGGTCTACTCCGACATCTTTCTCATTCACCCCGGCCAGCGCTACACGCCGGAAGAGTTCCAGGCCAAGCTGCGCCGGCTCGGGTACATGGAGGTTGATTCCCGGCCCCGGTACAGTGGCCATTACCGGCGTTCGCGCAACTCCTTCGAGTGTTTTCTCCGATCGCTCGATCATCCGCTAACGCCGCTGGCTGCCCGGCGGGTCCAGGTACGCTTCGCGCGGGGACGTGTCGACTCGCTGCGAGACCTTGACGCCGGCCGCCGCCTCGATGTTCTCGAAATCGAACCCGAGCAGGTCGCGGCTTTCTACAGCGAGATCCGCGAGGAGCGGATCCTGACGAGCCTCGAGGATCTTCCGGAACATCTGATCGATGCCGTGCTGGTCACCGAGGACCAGCGCTTCTTCTCCCACTACGGGATTGATTTGCTGGCCATCGCCCGCGCCGCGGGCGCCAACGTTCGCGCCATGGGAGTGGTGCAGGGAGGCAGCACTCTCACCCAGCAGCTCATCAAGAACGTGTATCTGCGACCGGAGCGTACTCTGGCTCGCAAGATGCTGGAGGCACTTCTCGCCATCTTGCTCGAGCTACGTTACGACAAGTAGGAGATCCTCAACGCATACATCAACGAGGTGTATCTGGGGCAGAAGGGAGCGATTGCCATCACCGGTTTCGGAGAGGCGGCTCGCTTCTATTTCGGGAAGGATTTGCGGGACCTCGATCTGGCGGAATCGGCTCTGCTGGTGGGCATGATCCGGGCGCCCGGCAAGTACAACCCCTACATTCGCCCGGAGCGAGCCCTCGGCCGCCGCCGGCAGATCCTCTCGGTGATGCTCGAGCATGGAAAGATCGCTCCGGAGCAGTCCAAGGAAGCGGCTAACAGACCTCTCGATCTCCTGCGCGATCATGATCTTGGCAACCACGCTCCCTATTTCCTCGACTTCCTGCAGGCGCAGTTGAGCAGCCTCGTTCCGGAGAAGACCCTTCGTGAGGGCGGCCTGCGCGTCTTCACCTCGCTCGACCTGGGCATCCAGAACCATGCCGAGAACGCCCTGCGCAGCGGCCTGGAGCTCCTGGAGAAGACCGCGGGGGAAAAGCTCGGCCTGGATGAGGATCCCGAGCGTGCCGGCAAGCTGCAGGGGTGCATTATCGCCCTGCGCCCCCTGACCGGGCATGTGGTGGCGATGGTCGGCGGCCGGAACTACGCCAGAAGCCAGTTCAACCGCGCGGTCCAGGCGCACCGGCAGCCGGGTTCGCTGATGAAACCCTTCGTGTACATGACCGGGTTCGCACGGGCCCAGCTGAAGGAAATGCCACCCTTCACGGCCGCCTCGCTGCTCGAGGACGAACCCCTACAGCTGGTTTCTGGCGGCGAGCTGTGGGAGCCCAGCAACTACGGGGGCAAGTTCAACGGAGTGGTGACGGTCCGCGAGGCGCTACAGCGATCCCTGAACATTCCCGCGGTTCGCGCGGCGCGCCACATCGGCCTGCACGCCATCATCCGCACGCTGCGTGATCTAGGATTCGAGGGGCGGCTTCTGGCGGTGCCGTCCCTGGCACTGGGAGTCTTTGAAGTCACGCCGCTGGAGGTGGCGTCGGCCTTCTCCGCCATTGCCAACTACGGAGTGAAGGCCCGGCCGCTGTCGGTGCGCGAGGTGGTGGCGCCCGACGGAGAGGTGCTGGAGAGCCATCACGTCGAGCTCCAGCCGGTTGTCTCTCCCCAGGCGGCCTACCTGACGCTGGCCCTGATGCGGGGAGTCGTGGCTGAGGGCACCGCGGTGCGCCTGCGCGGCTTGGGCTACCAAGGGGAGGTGGCTGCCAAGACCGGAACGACCAACGATCTTCGCGATGCTTGGTTTGTGGGATTCACCCCCCGGCTGCTGGTGCTCGTGTGGGTCGGCTATGATGACAATCGCCCGGTTGGTCTGAGCGGCTCCGAGGCGGCTCTGCCAATCTGGGCCGAGCTCATGCGTCGGCTGCCCTCTGAATCGAGCGGGCATTTTCGCGAGCCGGAGGGCCTGACCTGGGAGGAGATCGACCCGGGATCCGGGCAGGTCGCGACGTGGCGCTGTCGGGAACGCCGGGCGGAGTTGTTCATAAAAGGAACCGAGCCCCGCGAGCGCTGCGAAGTGCACAGCTCAGGCTGGGCAGCAGGATTCTGGGATCGCATCCGATGAAGTGTACCGACCCCCGCCGTGCGGGACAGGCCGTGCTGCTGGCACTGGCGCTGGCGGTGCCGGTGTTCGCTGCCGAGCAGGGAGGCAGTGAGGCCGCGGCACGGGCGCTCATCCGTGAAGGGGAGCGCAGCCTGAAGGCGGGCGACATCGAGCGCGCCCTGCGTCAGTTCGAGCGCGCGCTCAGGCTGTCACCTGAGGACTGCGATACGTACACCCACCTGGCCCGGGCGCACGGTGCAGCGCACCGTTTCGAGGAGGCGCACCGGGTCCTCGCCAATGCCATGATACACGCGCGCGGCAACCGCAGGCTGCGCTATCAGATCGAGCTGGTGCGGGGCGACCTGTACCGCGATGAAGGTCAGCGCGAGCAGGCCCGGAAAGCGTACGAGCAGGCGGTCGGGCTTCGGTTCTTCAACCGTGAAGCGCGCCGCCGACTCCAGGTGCTCGACGAGCCGGAAGAACCCCCGCTGCCTGAGTGAGGCTCTGCGATCGGGATCGCGTCAACACCCGTCAGGAGGGACCCATGTTCATGAGAGATGACTGTGCGCCGATGCAAACCCTCACCCGCCTGCCGATCCTGCGGCGGCTCGGGCTGCTGGCCGTGTCCGCTGTGATGGTTGCCTGCGGCGGCACCGATTCACCACCGCCCCAGGAGGAACGTCTCCGGGACAGCCCAGCGGCACCACCGTCTGCTCCGGCGGCAAGCAGTGGGACTGGGATCCTGTCTGGCCGCATGACTCTTGTCGGCGCCCCTCCCGCCGTGCAGGAGATCGAGGTCACCAAGGATCAACAGGTGTGCGGGGCACACGCCATCGTGAAGGAAGATCTCCTGGTGGGGCCTCGAGGTGGGCTGGAGAATGTGGTCGTCTCCCTGGCGGGCGTGCCGGCAGGCGGAGCCGCAAACCTGCCCGACGTGGAATTGCACCAGAAGGGCTGTGTCTTCCAGCCGCACGTTGCTGTCGTGGCGGTGGGGCGGCCGCTGCCGGTCTTCAACGATGACGGCATTCTGCACAACATCCACACGTTCTCGACGATCAACCCACGCATCAACAAGGCACAACCGAAGTTCAAGAAACGTCTTGAAATTCAGCTCGATGAACCCGAGACGATCCGCGTGACCTGCGACGCACATCCCTGGATGCAGAGCTGGATCATTGTCAGCGATCACCCGTACGTAGCAGTGAGCGACGAAGAGGGTTATTTCCGGATCGATGGCGTGCCGGCCGGCATCCACAGGGTCCGTCTCTGGCACGAGACGCTCGGCGAACAGTCGCAGGAAGTCAACGTGCAGGCAGGACAGACGACGGAGATTGCCGTCGAGTTCAGCCAGGGCTCCTGACGGTGGCGCGCCGGGGCAGCGTACCCTGCGGGTGGCGCTCTGCGGCCGGGGTTCAGTGGGAAGAACCGTTCTGGATCTCTGCATCGAAAGCCGCGCACGCAGAATGCGCGTGGTGTTGATCGATCGAGTTCGTCTCGGACAAACGCTGCGGGTGACAGCCTGATAGCAAGCGAATAACAGGGGGCACGACAGCTAGAAAATGCACCGGGCAACCGCATGGCCGCCAAGGCCCGTGGGGTGGGGCGTGGCAGGTGGGGGCGGCGCAGATCCGCATGAAATGTGGCGATTCCGTGACAGACAGCCGAACAACCGTATTTTGCGGGTATCTGGGAGGGAGGCCACAATGGGTGGTAGAAAATCCTTGACAGGCCTCTTTTCGCTGCGCTAGATTTGGGATCGCAGGGTGAGGCTCGGAATGAACCGAAACAACCTCCAGGCAAACGGTCGGGACAGTGCTCAGAAGCGGTGTGCCTTCGGCCGGGTCGCTGGGAGCCAGGGAATCTGCGGGTAGGGCGCTCGGGCGCCTGAAATAAGGCTTAATCCTTAAATAAGAACAATACGTAATAAGGCAATGGAAGATCCGTTGCCAGGGGGCGTGTTTCGGAAAAATTGGCCTGGCGCGGTTGGGAGTTCGCGCAGAAAGGCCTAGAAACTGGAGTCGGCAAGAGCGAGAATGGGGCACTGTCTAGACGAGGAGGAAGCGGCCTGATGGAAGCCAGGGGAGCCCACAAGAAGACCGAGCGCAGGAAGGCCGAGGCCCGCAGCGAACCTGCCACGGTCTTGGCGGGAGAGGGTCCGGGATTACGAGTCGAGCGCTACTTTACCCAGCAGGGTGAGGATCCGTACGGTAGCGTCGAGTGGGAACACCGCTCCGCCGTCATCTCAACCGAGAAGGGCGACGTGGTGTTCGAGCAGCGTGACATCGAGGTGCCCAGCACCTGGTCCCAGACGGCCTCGAACATCGTGGCCTCCAAGTACTTCCGCGGCACGCTCGGCACCGACGAGCGCGAGCGCAGCGTGCGGCAGCTCATCGGCCGCGTGGCTGACACCATCACCGGCTGGGGGCGTCGACAGGGGTACTTTTCTACCCAGGCCGATGGCGATACCTTCCAGGCCGAACTGACCTACCTTCTTCTCCACCAGAAAGCCGCCTTCAACTCACCGGTGTGGTTCAACTGCGGCATCGAACCGCACCCGCAGTGCAGCGCCTGCTTCATCAACTCGGTATCCGACACCATGGAGTCGATCCTGTCGCTCGCTAAGACCGAGGGCATGCTCTTCAAGTACGGTTCGGGAACGGGCACGAACCTCTCAACCATCCGGTCCTCCCGGGAGGGGCTCACCAACGGTGGCACAGCATCCGGCCCGGTGTCCTTTATGAAGGGTTACGATGCGTTCGCCGGCGTCATCAAGTCGGGGGGCAAGACACGCCGCGCTGCCAAGATGGTCATCCTCAACATCGATCACCCGGACATTGTCGACTTCATCAACTGCAAGGCATCCGAGGAAAAGAAAGCCTGGTCGCTGATCGACGCTGGCTACGACGGTTCCTTCAACGGAGAGGCCTACAACTCGGTCTTCTTCCAGAATTCAAACAACTCGGTCCGTGTCACCGACGAGTTCATGCAGACGGTGGTCGACGACGGTGACTGGACCACCCGTACGATCCAGGACGGGACCTCGATGGACACGTACAAGGCGCGGGATCTCATGCAGCAGATCGCCGAGGCGACACACATCTGCGGTGATCCCGGCATGCAGTTCGATACAACCATCAACACCTGGCACACCAGCCCGAACACCGGACGCATCAACGCAAGCAATCCGTGCTCGGAATACATGTTCCTCGACGACACGGCCTGCAACCTCGCGTCTCTCAACCTCATGAAGTTCCGTGACGAGGACGGAGAGTTTGATGTGGCCGCGTTCCGTCATGCGGTGCGCGTGATGATCACGGCACAGGAGATCATTGTCGACAACGCCTCGTATCCCACACCGACCATCGGGCGCAACTCGCACGACTACCGGCCGCTCGGTCTGGGCTATGCGAACCTGGGCGCGTTGCTCATGTCGCGCGGCCTTCCTTACGACTCCGATGCGGGTCGCGACTACGCAGCGGCCATCACTGCATTGATGACCGGTGAGGCCTATGCGACTTCGGCGCAGATCGCCCGCGCCATGAAACCGTTCGCCGGGTTTGACAAGAACCGCGAGCCGATGCTCGGCGTCATCGACAAGCACCGCGAGCACGTCAACCAGATCGACCCCGCCCACGTGCCCCTGTCCTTGCTGTCCGCAGCGCGTGAGTCCTGGGATCAGGCTTGCGAGTTGGGAGGACAGTGGGGGATCCGCAACTCTCAGGCCAGCGTTCTGGCGCCCACGGGCACAATTGGCTTTATGATGGACTGTGACACCACGGGTGTCGAGCCGGACATCGCACTCATAAAGTACAAGAAGTTGGTGGGTGGCGGTCTCATCAAGATTGTTAACCACACCGTGCCTCTGGCGCTCAAGCGTCTCGGTTACGACGCGCGCCAGATTCAGAACATTGCCGAGTATCTTGATGACCATGACACCATCGAGGGCGCCCCGCACCTGAGCGATGAGCACCTCCCGGTTTTTGACTGCGCATTCCGTCCGTTCAAAGGGTCGCGCTCCATTCATTACATGGGTCATATCAAGATGATGGGGGCGGTGCAGCCGTTCATCTCGGGGGCCATCTCGAAGACGGTGAACCTGCCCCATGATGTGATGCCCGATGAGATCTCCCGGGCCTACATGGAAGCCTGGAAGCTAGGGCTCAAGTCGATCGCAATGTACCGGGACGGCTGCAAGCGCACCCAGCCTCTCAACACCTCACGGGATCAGAAGGAGAGCAGCGTCAAGGTGGAGGCCGTGGCGGTGCCCACGGAGGAAGGCCCTCGCCGTCGCAAGCTGCCGGCCGAGCGGCGGGCCATCACACACAAATTTGACGTCGCCGGGCACGAGGGGTACCTGACAGTCGGAATGTACGACGACGGTCCGCCAGGAGAGATCTTCCTGGTCATGGCGAAAGAGGGCTCGACCGTCTCCGGTCTCATGGACGCATTTGCCACGGCCATATCCCTGGCGTTGCAATACGGTGTTCCGTTGCAGGCGTTGGTCGATAAATTCAGCCATATGCGGTTCGAACCGGCCGGGTTCACCAAGAACCCTGAAATCCCGGTGGCCAAATCGATCATGGATTACATATTCCGCTGGCTCGGCAAGAAGTTTCCGGTCGAACAGCAGACGGCCGAGGCGGGCGCGGCGGTGGTGGACGCACCAGCCAAGCAGCCGAAGCAGGCAGCTGCGACAGCAGGCGTTGCCCAGGCCCCGGCGGGAGAAACCGTTCGCATCGCCGGCGGCAGCGCCAGCCCCGGCAGTGCCATCCCGGCGGGATTCCAGCTGCAGACAGATGCGCCTTCCTGCTACTACTGCGGCGCCATCATGCTGCGCAACGGTAGCTGTTACAAGTGTTTTAACTGCGGATCCACCAGCGGCTGCTCATGATCCTCACATGAGCTCCAGGGGAGTCCGGCCCGCCCGGAGTCCCCTCCTTCTGCGCCTTTTCATCCAGCCAGGCCGCACTCCCGCATCCCCCTGATGCCAGTCGATACAGGCAAGGGCGCGGTGGCTGCGGTGGAGCATGCCCTGGCGCCAGCCTTGTAAGTTTTCCACCCCTGCCGCTAGAATGAGGTGATGTCACGCTTCGAGAGACACATCTTCATCTGCACCAACGAGCGCCCTGCTGACAATCCGCGCGGCTGCTGTGCAGCCAGCGGCGCCGCCAAGGTTGTCGAGGCGTTCAAGGCTGAGTTGACCCAACGCGGGCTGCGCGGGCGCATGCGTGCCAACAAGGCAGGTTGCCTCGACAACTGTGCCCGCGGTGTCAGCGTCGTTGTCTACCCGGAGGGAGTGTGGTACGGCGGCGTTCAACCGCAGGATGTGGCCGAGATCGTCGAGAAGCACCTCATTCAGGGAGAGCCTGTGGCGCGTCTGCAATTGAAGGACGGAAGTTTTCGCATCCAGCCATCCGGGAGAAAGGTCTGATGTTATTGCACGGCAAGGTCGCGCTGGTCACGGGAGCTAGCCGGGGGATTGGCAAAGCGGTGGCAGAGCGGTTCTCCGAGGAGGGTGCGCGTGTGGCGCTGTGTGCCCGGGATGAGAAAGCCCTCGATCAGGTGGCGCGCGCCATCGATCCTTCGCTGGAGCGTGTCTTCTGGGTGCGTGCCGATGCGGGGAATCCTGAAGAGATCCGGAATGCCGTGGAGCAGACGGCACGTCGCTGGGATCGGATCCATGTGCTGATCAACAATGCCGGCCTGAGCGGCCTGACGCCGGCTGCGGGTGAAGGGGACTCTGACTGGGACCGCATCCTGGACGTCAACTTGACCGGGGCGTGGCGGTTCGTGCGTGAGACCCTCCCGCACTTCAAGGACCATGACCACGGGCGCATCATCAATATCTCATCCGTGCTCGGCAAGTTCGGGGTTCCCGGCTATGCAGCGTACTGCGCCAGCAAGAGCGGACTCATCGGCCTCACGCGGGCCCTTGCTCAGGAGCTCGCCGGGCGTGGCATCACGGTCAACGCCATCTGCCCCGGCTGGGTGGATACGGAGATGGCGCGCCGGGGAATGGAGACCCAGGCCGAAAAGCTGAATATCTCGTTCGAGGAATTCCGCCAGCGTGCCCTCTCCGTGGTGCCCATCGGGCGTATGCTCGAGCCCTCCGAGATTGCCGATCTGGCTGTCTATCTGGCCAGTGAGGCGGCCTCGGGATTAACCGGGCAGGCAATCAGCCTGTGTGGCGGCACCACCCACTCCTGAACCTCGTACCCTCCCCGCGCATTCCGGGCATTCTGTCGCTCGAGGGTCAGGCGCGTGATTCAAGCGCGCGCGCCGCAATGTGCCCGCTGCGGGCCGCCCCCTCCAGCGTCGAAGGCAGACCGGTGTTGGTCCAGTCCCCGGCCAGCCAGAGGTTGTCAGCCGGTGTTCCGGGGCCGGGACGCCGCAGGCAGAGGTCGGGGGCGGGTTCGAAGGTCGCTTCCGGCTGCCGGACGACCCGGGCATGCCACAGGTCCCGCTCCGAGCCCGGGAAGAGTCCCTCCATCTGACGCCTGGACGCTTCCAGGATCGCCGCCTCGGGGCGATTCATCCAGGCCTGCGCACCGCCCAGGGTGAGAGCCAGGATCCAGCTCCCGCGGCTACCCTCAGCGAGAGCCCGGCGTTCGAATATCCAGGGGAACTCCTCTTCTGGAAGCGCACAGAAGGGGGTTCCGAGCAGCCGCCGCTCACTCCAGAAGTAAACCGACAGGATCGGCAGGGTGCGGGGCGCAAATAGGCGGCAGTCGTCCCGTAGCTGCCCTACAGAGGCTGGCGCGTCTGCGAGCAGGGGAAGCAGGGCACGTGCTGGCAGGGCGCTCACGACCTGGTCGGAACGCACCGAGCCACCGCCCCGCAGGCGCACCTCCTGCACGTGGGAGCCTTTCCACACGAGTCCGGCCGCGGGGCTCGAGTACAAGAGCGAGCCGCCGCGCTGCTCGAGCCAGCGGTCCGCAGGCTTCAGTAAATCTCCCAGGGCACCGCGCGGCCAGCCCAGGGCGCTGTCCCGGGGCCCTCCCGAGAAAACCTCGGCGAGCACGCGTGCGAACAGAAACGCCGAGGCACGCCCCGGGTGATCGTTCAGTGCCGCGGTCGCCAGCGGCTCCCAGAGCAGGTGGCGTGCATGCTCCCCCTGGCGCAGGCGTTTGAGCCACTGTGTCACGGTCTCCTCGGGGGTCGGGCACTGGCCGTTCTGCGGGCTGGGTGACGCCGTGAAGCGGCCGGGCGTTTTTTCGATGCGACGGACGGCGCGGCCTATCCGCACGGCGGCCGCTCGCTCCGATAGAGGCAGGGCCTGGAATCGCAGAAGCCCGGCGGCGAGATGAAAGGGTGCGGGCAGAGGGGGGCACGAGAGGCGGCTCCGCCGATCGCCGCGCCAGCGGTATTCGATATTCAAAGAGCGCTGGAACTCCAGACGTTCGAGCGTGCCAAGCCGCTCGAGGAGCGCCCGCGCGTCCCGGTTGGCCCCCACCAGGAGGTGAGGGCCCAGATCGAGGATCTCGCCCGTGCGCGGCTCGCGGAAGGAGCCACCTCTTCCTCCGGGTGTCCCGCTCGCCTCGAGCACGGTGACACGCGCACCTGCTCCTGCGAGTGCCGTGGCACAGGCCAGCCCGGCGAAGCCGGCACCTAGGATGACCACGTCAGGGTGTGCATGCATGGCTGAGAGTGCTGAATTCTACCTTAAGCTGTGCGTCAGCCGGCCCGGGTCTAGTGGGGTGGTGCAGGGTGTTCGAATCATGAAGCGCAACCGTGTCGTTCACCGCTCCAGCGGCACTCCCATCGCGGGAGGACCGCTCGAATGGGGGATTACCCCATTCGAGGGATCCCTGTACGTGCGCCGCAAGTATCTTCTCACGGACGGCTTCAGGGTGAACCATATCCCCGGATTCTGTCCCTACAAATTTTTCTAGGTGTGGCTGGGCCTGAACCTCGGAGACGGAGGGCGGGTGCGCAGCCTGGGATTGCTTTACTGGCTGCCGAACCCGTTGTTGCCGTTCATCGGGTTCCGGGTGGGTCTTCCGCGCGTTCACCCCGGGCTACACATCGAGCAACTCGGAGTCCTGCCCCCGCGGAGCTGAGAGAGACCCCGTCCCGGCGCCTCCTCCCCTGAGGGGGGGCTCATCCCCTCCCCGGAGCTATTTCGGGTATGATGTCGCGCTAGCCGCACCAGGGCAATCAATTCTTATCGTGGCTCCGGCAGGCTGAAGCTGAGGCTCGACCATCGGAGCGGGGTGGCGCACGCCGGCGTCCGGGTAGTGCGCCGTAGAACCAGGTTCCCGAACGGGGAGGAAGGTCACATGAAGAGATGGATGATTGGGATGTTCGGATTCTTTCTCGCTGTCTGCTCGGCGCAGTCGGATGAGCTGGTCATCACGATTCACCGCACATCGGCAGAGGGCGTCGGCGAGGAACTCGGCACCGTGAGAGCGTCGAAGAATGCCTACGGGACCCTGTTCACGCCTGAGCTCAAGGGACTCGAGCCGGGAGTTCATGGCTTCCACGTGCACCAGAACCCGGGCTGCGGGCCGGCCGACAAGGAAGGCAAGAGCGTTCCAGGCCTGGCCGCGGGAGGTCACTATGATCCCACCAAGTCAGGCCGCCACGAGGGGCCCTACGGCAACGGCCACATCGGAGATCTCCCCCCGCTCTATGTGGCTGCAGATGGTTCGGCCTCGGTGCCGGTTCTGGCGCCGCGCACCAAGCTCAGCGATCTCGAGGGGCGAGCGCTCATGATCCATGCGAGCGGTGACAACTTCTCCGATCAGCCCAAGAAGCTTGGCGGTGGGGGCGCGCGTTCGGCCTGCGGTGTCGTGCAGTAGGGTCCAGGACGCCGGCGGGTTTCAACTCAGGGGGTTTGCATGCGACCGAGGCGGGCCACGAGGGCCAGGGCCGCCTTGCGCCAGCGCGGGATCGAGATGCGCCCCTCGAGCACACGCCGGGGGCGGGCACTGATCGTCTCGAGCAGCCGCTGATAGACGCCTCCCATGGCCTCCGCGGGCCACATGCTACGCCGGTCGACAGCCGGGAGCTTGCGCCGGGCGTGATGAAGGGTCTCACGCGCTCTCTCGCACTCGAAGCGCATGAGTGCGTCAAAGCCCGCCCCGGGATTCCCGCCGAGTAGATCCTTCTCGGTGCAGCCAAAACGCCAGAGATCTTCGAGCGGCAGGTAGATTCGCCCCCGTTCGGTGTCGGCCTTGAGGTCCCTCAGGATGTTCACCAGCTGGAAGCCGATTCCCATGGACACTGCATAGTCCCGCGTGGCGGGATCCCGGTGGCCGAAGACTTGGGCGCACACCAGCCCCACCACACCGGCCACCCGGTAACAGTACCGGTACAGATCCTCGAAGGTCTCATAACGGTCCCGCTCGAGATCCATCTCCACTCCGTGAAGGATCTCGAGAAAGTGCTCCTTGCGCAGCCCAAACCGGTCCTTGAAGCGGGCGAGCTGGTAGGTGATGGGGTGGCGTGCGTAGCCGGAGAAGCAGCGGTCCAGTTCGCGGCGCCAGAACAGCAGATCGGCAGCCGGATCGTCAGACTCGGGCGAATCCACAACATCATCCACGGCGCGGCAGTACGCGTACACCGCGTAAATGGCCTGCCGGCGGGAACGCGGTAACAGCAGGAACGAATAGTAGAAGTTGCTGTCGCTGGCGCGTGTCATGCGCCGGCAGAATTCTTCCGGGCTACGAACGCCGGACGGTGTTCTGACCAGACGGGAGCCGTGCGCGGCCGGGCTCTCTCGGCGCAGTGCGTCCGGCGCTGCAGCGAGAGCCTCAGCCGGAGGAGAGGAGAAGGGCTCGCGCCCGGGCGTCCGGGGATCCCCGGTCATGCAGTCTGCCTCCGGCGCCGAACGAACATGGCCCCCAGGAGCGGCAGGGCATCCTCCCACCCGAGACGGGGGCGACTCCTGAACGGATCCTGGGTGCCTGAAACAACCTTCTCCAGGACTCGCTCTCCCCCCGCCAGGATGGCACGGAGCTCCCAGGAGAGGCGGCCTCCAACGCGGGCCGGCAGCGGCCTGGCCTCGTCATACAGATCGTGCGTGCGATCGGTCACGACGGTGAGGATGCGGCGCCGCGCCGGGGCCGTGCCCGGTGATTGCAGATCTCCCTCGGCCAGGTCTTCGCGCTCAAGATCCCGGCAGGGCAAGTAACAGCGGCCCCGGGGCAGGTCAACGCTGAGATCTTGCCAGAAGTTGGTGAGCTGCAACGAGGTACACAGGTAATCGGAAAATCGATCGCAGTCTGCGTCCTCGTGCCCGAAGAGCCGCAGCATGATGCGGCCCACCGGGTTGGCCGAGTACCGACAGTAACCCAGAACCTGTTCCCAGGAGTCGTAGCGGGTCCGCCGCGCATCCATTCGAAACGCAGTCAGCAGATCACGGAAAGGCTGCAGTGGCAGCCGATAGCGCTTCAGGGTGTCAGCCAGGGCCACGAAGGTGGGATGGGATGCGTCCCCGGACCATGCCCTTTCCAGGTGCCGCTGCCAGCTATCCAGCGCCTGCAGGCGGGATCCCTCGTGTTCGGGTTCATCGGCGAGATCGTCCGCGTGGCGCGCAAAGGCGTACACCGCATGTACGGCGGGGCGCAGGTGGCGCGGCAGCAGCCAGGAGCCGACCGGAAAGTTTTCATAGTGGCGGCGCGCTTGCGCAGAGCAGTATGCGTATGCTTCCTCGAGAGACGGCGGTTGCTGGGAGGCTCCGGAAAGCGGAGAAGCGGTGACGGTCCCGATCGCCTGCGACGAGGATGCTGGATGCGGTTGGGCCATGGTTGTGCTCGGGTGGTTTCCCGGGTTGTGAGGTGCCGGCTGAAGCGGTGTCTCGGGTGCAACCGCTGACCCCGACGCCAGCCGTGGGAACCCATGCATTCTACGCCGAGCCGCCGGATCGCGGAAGATGGGGTCAGATATAATGCCGCTCCGACCTCAGGAGATGGAGGATAGCGATGGGAAAGAGCCGGTTGACGTGGCTGGGGCACGGGACGTTCCGTGTCGAGACTCCGGAAGGCAAGACAGTGATTCTGGATCCTTGGGTTCAGAGCAATCCGGCCTGTCCCGATTCGGAGAAGAAACCCGGTCGCGTGGACGCCATGCTGATCACGCACGGCCACTTCGACCACATCAACGACGCGGTCGAGATCGCTTCACAGCACAACCCCGAGGTTGTATGCATCTATGAAACCGGACACTGGTTGGAGAGCAAGAAAGTGGGTAACGTCCGGGCCATGAACAAGGGGGGTACGCAGGAAGTCTGCGGGATACGGATTACTATGGTACATGCCCTGCACTCGTGTGGCATTCTTGACGGTGATCAGATCATCTACGGTGGCGAGGCGGCCGGTTACATTCTGGAGCTGCCGGACGGCCTGCGCCTTTACCATGCGGGCGATACAGCCGTGTTCGGTGACATGCGTCTCATCGGCGAGCTGTACCGCCCGGAGATCGCCCTGCTGCCGATCGGCGACCTGTACACCATGGGCCCCCGGGAGGCGGCCAAGGCGGTCGAGCTGCTGGGAGTCAAGCGCGTTGTACCGATGCACTGGGGTACGTTCCCGGCTCTCACCGGGACGCCGGACGCTCTGCGCGAGCAAGTGTCGAAGCTAGGCGCTGAGGTGCACGCCCTCGAACCGGGGGAGTCGCTTTGAGAGCTTCAAGATCTCGGGTGAGACGGCCTGGTGCTGGTGCGCGTGGCTCGACGGTGCTCATCATCGCCGCGAGTGAGGTTGACGCCGATCTTCTCTACGCCACCGGCCTGTCAGCCCCCGATCCATTCATCTTCCTGCAGACAGGCCGCCGGAGCGCGGTGGTCCTCAGCGATCTGGAGATCGACCGCGGTCGGCGCCAGGCTCGCGTCAATGATGTGCTCTCCCTCTCCCAGGTGCAGGCCGACATGAGGGCGGCAGGCTGGCGTGCCGCTGGGCTCGCGGACGTTGCCGCCTGGCTTCTCATCAAGCGGCGGGTGCGCTCCGTGCGCGTGCCGGGCTCCTTCCCGCTCCGCTACGCGGAGTTGCTGCGACGGCGCCGTCTGCGAGTGGTGGCCGGTGAGATTCCGTTCTTCCGGGAGCGTCTGCGCAAGCGCCCGGAAGAAGTGCGCCATCTTGCAGCCGCGCTGCGCATCGCCGAATGCGGCGTGGAAGCCGGCGTCCAGTGCTTGAAGAGCTCCCGCCCCGGTCCGGACGGCATCCTGCGTCTGGGCGGGGAGCGCCTGACCTCCGAGCGCCTCCGTGCAACCATCGACTCGGCAGTCCTGTTCGCGGGCGGTATACCGACCCAGACAATCGTCGCCGGCGGGATACAGGCGTGTGACCCGCACGAGGTAGGCCACGGACCCCTGCGGGCCAACCAGGCCATCATCCTGGATGTGTACCCGCGCGCCGCCCGTACGGGGTACTTCGGCGACATCACGCGCACGGTCGTGCGGGGGCGGGCCAGCGAGGCCCTCAAGCGCCAGTATCACACTGTGGCCGAAGGGCAGCAGATCGCCCTTCGCCTACTACGTGCCGGAGTAGACGGATCGGAGGTCCACGCGCGCATCCTCGAGCATTTCGAGGCCGCGGGTTTCCCGACCGGCTCGAACGGACGCCGCATGCAGGGATTCTTCCACGGCACCGGTCACGGCCTCGGACTCGAGATCCATGAGCCGCCGCGTGTGGGGCCCGTGGCACAGCGACTCGAGTCCGGGAATGTCGTGACCGTGGAGCCCGGACTCTACTACCCCGCCCGGGGAGGCGTCCGCCTGGAGGATGTCGTGGTGATCGGACCTCGAGGTAACCGCAACCTGACGCGCCTCCCCAAGGTCCTGGAAATCTGATCGCCTCCTAGCGGGAGTGGCCGCCGAGCAGGTGCACGAGGGAAGCGTCCGCCTCCAGGATGTCGAACCGAACCAGATCGTGCGGAGGAACCCAGCGCATGTCCTCGAAGCAGCGGTTGGCGAGCGTGCCACGGTACGAGCGCACGCGGAAGAATTCCAGGATCACCTCAGGGCCGTCGGGGTAGCGGTGGCGGGTGCGCAGCAGGCGCGTCTCCGGACGGCAACGGATTCCCAGCTCCTCCTCGAGCTCGCGGCGCAGTGCCGAGCGCGCCGTCTCGCCCGGTTCCACCTTTCCACCCGGGAACTCCCACTTGAGTCCGAAGCGCCCGCCGGGCCGGCGCTGGCAGAGCAGGATTTCGTTGCGTTCGTTCGTGAGGACGGCGGCGGAGACGCGCAGTGCGGGATCCGGACGGGGCCCGCGTCTGGGCAGACGCCTTGAGCGAGTGCGGCGGAGGGTTGGGCGCGCTTTGCGTCGCGTTTTCACCGATTCTCTTCCGGAGCGTAGAGGAGATCGATCCACTCAGCCTCCGGAGAACAGGGCTCCGAGCGACTCGAGCATGACCTCTTCCAGGCTGGCCACCACCCGGTCAGCGGCGGCAAGGGCCGGGGCCGGATAGGTGTTGGTCACGGCGAGGCAACGCATGCCGGCGGCCCGGGCTCCCTGGATACCCCCCACCGAATCCTCGATGACCAGGCAGTCGCGGGCAAAGAGTGGATTGTCAGGTTCGCAGAGCACGGAGTTGAGGCGGTCGAGCGCGGTCAGGAATGGATCCGGGGATGGCTTGGCGTTCTGCACGTCCTCGGTGCCGACGATGGCCTGGAAGCAGGTGAAGATCCCCGCTTCGTTGAGAATGTAGGCAATCTCCTCACGACGCGCTCCGGAGGCAATCGCCAGCGGGTAGTGTTCGACCGCGGTGCGGACAAGCTCACAGACGCCGGGGAAGATCTTGATGTTGCCACGCACCGCATCCCGGTATCTCTTCGCCTTGAGCTTGATCAGGTCGGAGATGTGGGTTGGATCGAGAGAGCGTCCGTTATCGCGCAGAACCGCTTCGAAGCAGTGCCGGTCGTCAAAGGAAAGGTAGCGCTGATCGTATTCCTCGCGCTCAAGCGAAATACCTTCCTCCTTCAGGACATCCCGGAAGAGCTGGTAGTGGATGCCCTCGTCATCCGCAATGACCCCGTTACAATCGAAGAGAATGGCTCGCAGCATGTGCCGGATTATGACATAGTACCCCTCCCCTGCCACGGGGATGCCCGTGGCGAAGAACCCCTCAGGGCCGGTATTTAGAAAGACTGGAGCCTCGGGGCGGCAATTTCAGCGTGGATGGTAACGTCATCTGAAGGAGACTTCGATGCAGCAGCCCACCCATGGATCGCAAGGGAACGGATCAACCCCACCGTACATACCGTCGGCCACACGACTTCCAGAGATCACCATCAAAGCACTCGTGCTGGGGGTTTTCCTCTCTGTCGTGCTCGCTGCTGCGAACGCATATCTGGGACTGTTCGCCGGCATGACGGTCTCGGCCTCGATCCCAGCGGCCGTGGTCTCCATGGCCGTCCTCAGGTTCTTTCGCAACTCTAATATTCTCGAGAACAACATCGTGCAGACTGCGGCCTCGGCGGTAGAGAGCCTTGCGGCGGGGGTCATTTTCACGATCCCGGCGCTGGTGCTGCTTGGCGCCTGGGCCGGCTTCAACTACTGGGAAACTACGATGATTGCCGGTTTCGGCGGATTGCTGGGTGTGCTCTTTACCATCCCTCTGCGCCGGGCGCTGATCGTCGAAAACCCCCTGAAGTTCCCGGAAGGAATCGCCACGGCCGAGGTGCTCAAGGCGGGCGAGAAGGGCGGCTCCGCGGTCAAGTACCTGGCTTGGTCCGGTGTGATCAGCGCGCTGTTCAAGTTCGGCGAGACCGGGCTGCGGTTGTGGAAAGGGGCGGTCGAGACCGCGACCTACGTGGGGGGAACGATTGCTTACGTTGGCACCAACGCCTCTCCGGCCCTGCTGGCGGTCGGCTACATCGTCGGGCTCAACATCGCGGTGTTGATCTTCGTGGGCGGGGTTCTCAATTGGTGGATCGCCATCCCGATTCTCGCCAAGCTGCACGGGGTGCCCGAGGGCGTGGCGGCCGTAGAGGTTGCAGGAGAGATGTGGTCGTCACAGACCCGCTATCTTGGGGTTGGCGCCATGGTGGTGGGCGGACTCTGGGCGCTGATCCGGCTGCGCCGCAGCCTGGCAAGCGGTATTCGATCGGGAATGGAAGCGTACCGCCGCATCCGTTCCTCCGGGGGTGACCGCTCCGAGCGCACGGAACAGGACACGCCGATGCAGTGGGTCGGTGTTGCGCTGATCGTGTCGCTGGTGCCCCTGTTTATGATCTTCTGGTACTTCACGAAAAACTTCTGGGTTTCCGCGGTCATGGCAGTCCTGATGATGGTGGCGGGGTTCCTGTTCTCCGCGGTGGCCGCCTACATGGCGGGTCTGGTGGGCTCTTCAAACAATCCCATCTCGGGAGTCACCATCGCCACCATCCTCACTTCGGCTCTTCTGCTCTTCGCAATGCTCGGATCCGACAGTCCCGTTGGACCTGCGGCCGCCATCCTGATCGGGGGCGTGGTCTGTTGCGCGGCAGCCATCGCGGGGGACAATCTGCAGGACCTCAAGGCGGGCCGGATAGTCGGCGCCACACCGTACAAGCAGCAGATCATGCAGGGTGTCGGTGTGATCGCCGCTGCTTTCGTCATGGCGCCGGTACTCACGCTGCTTCACAAGGCGTACGGAATCGGCATTGCCACCAGGCCAGGCATCGAGCCGCTGGCTGCGCCACAGGCGACGCTCATGGCCTCCGTCGCCAGAGGAGTGTTCAACCAGGATCTTCCGTGGCCCATGGTGATCACCGGCATGCTGGTCGCTGTCGCGGTCATTCTGGGCGACCTGTGGCTGGAGAAGCGCGGCAGCAGCTTCCGCATGCCCGTGCTGGCCGTGGCGGTGGGAATCTACCTGCCGCTGGAGCTCGAGGTGCCGATCTTCGCGGGCGGCATCATCGCCTGGGCGGTGGGACGCTACTACACAGGCGTGCAACGTCAGGCGCCTGCGGGTGCGCGGGAGCGTGCCGCCGAGATGCGTACGATTGGAGAGCGCAACGGACTGCTGTTCTCGGCCGGGTTGATCACGGGCGAGGCGCTCGTGGGTATCGGCATGGCCGTGCCCATCGTTCTCACCGGAAAGGCTGACGTGCTGGCCATGTTTGGGGTCAGGGATTTCGATCTGCCGGGAGTGGTACTACTACTCGGCGTGGTGTGTCTCCTCTACTGGGTCTCCGTGCGCGAGGGGCGCGGCCTGATCCGCTCCTCCGGTGGTTAGTCGCTCGCCGGAGCGTTGTCCGGATCCTCTGCCACCGGTGGCTCACCGGGCTCCCCTCGGCCTGTTTTACTTCCTGTTCTTCGCCACGCTCGGCGTCTACCTGCCCTATTTCACGCTCTACCTGGAGCGGCTGGGGTTCAATCCGTTCGAGATCGCCGTAGCCGTGGCGATCCTGCCGCTCGTCAAGGCAACCGCGCCGATCCTCTGGGGGATCGCCGCCGACCGCAGCGGCAGGCGCTGGGAGCTCACCGTGCTGTCGTGCGCGTTCGGGGCTGCGGCGGCGACTCTGTTCCTGGGGGTCGAGGGCTTTGTAGGCATATGCCTGGTCCTGGCCGTCTACAGCTTCTTCCATTCCGGATCGTTGCCGCTCGTGGAGGCCACGACGCTCGAGACGGTGGCGCGCGGCACCTCCGGTTACGGTGGCACGCGCGTCTGGGGGTCGATCGGCTTCATCGTCCTCGCCAGTTCCTGGGGCTGGCTGCTCGACCGCGCCGGCATGCACTGGGTGGTGTACGGGCTCATTGGACTCTCGGTTTTGAAGCTGGTATCGGCGCTGGCCCTGCCACGCGCAGGCGAGGTCCGCCGCGATCTGGAGCCACGCCAGGCACTGAGCGTGCCACGTGTGGCGATCGTCCTGTTCTTCGCCGGAACGATGCTGCAGCAGGCCAGCCACGGGCCCTACTACGCGTACTTTTCGCTGCATCTCGAGGATCTGGGATGGACCCGCACCGCGATTGGCTGTGCCTGGGTCGTGGGAGTGCTGAGCGAGGTGCTCATGATGGTCAGCGCCGAGCGTATCATCCGGCGCTGGGGGCTGCAGGCGCTACTGCTTCTGACCTACGCGGCTGCAGCGCTGCGGTGGGTGCTGCTGTCGCAGCTTTCCGCACCGGCGGCGCTGCTGCTGGCACAGACGCTGCACGCGCTCACGTTCGGTGCTTTCCACGTCTCCGCGGTGCGGCGCACCCAGCATCTGTTTCCGGCCGGCCGCCGGGGGCTGGGACTGTCCCTCTACAGCGCGCTCACGTATGGAGCCGGCAGCGCCGTCGGCATCTTCGGTAGCGGCTTCCTGTACGCGTCTCTGGGAGTCCGGGGGTTGTTCGTGGTCGGAGCGGTCACCGCGATCGCCGGCATGGTGCTTCAGGTTGCCTCGGCCCTCGTCGAGCGCCGCGGCAGGGCTGGCTTTGACGCGCCACGGGCCGTGGGCTAGAATTCACGACTGTCACAACCATGAAAGATGTACTCCAGCAGATCGAGACGGGCGCGGACCGTCACCTGGCGGAGCTCAAGGAGTTCCTGCGGATCCCGAGTGTGAGCTCCAACAGCTCCCACCGGAAGGACATGGAGCGTTGTGCCGAGTGGGTGAAAGGGCAGTTCGAGGGCATCGGGCTGGAGCGCTCGGAGATCATTCCCACCGCCGGGCATCCCCTCGTCTACGGAGAGTGGCTTGGCGCCAGCGGGAAACCGACCCTCCTCATCTACGGGCATTACGATGTGCAGCCCGTTGATCCGCTCGATCTTTGGGAGAGCGGTCCATTCGAGCCCAGCATCCGGGACGGCCGGATTTACGCGCGCGGATCCACCGATGATAAGGGCCAGGTGCTCATCCACATCAAGGCGGTCGAGGCTCACCTCAAGGCGCACGGTAAGCTCCCTGTCAACGTCAAGTTCCTGATAGAGGGCGAAGAGGAGGTCGGCAGCGATAACCTCGACGCCTTCATCGCGGAAAATGGGGAGCGCCTGCGCGCCGACGCCGTCGTGGTCTCGGACACCGCGATGTTCGACCGTGACCTGCCAACCATTACCTATGGGTTGCGGGGGATTGTCTTCTTCCAGATCGATCTGGAAGGCCCTAACTCCGATCTGCATTCCGGATCGTTCGGCGGGGCGGTGGCGAACCCGGGAGGGGTGCTGGCGCGGATCTTGGCCGCGATGAAGGATGACAACGGGCGGGTGACGATCCCCGGGTTCTATGACGATGTGGCGCCGCTCTCCGACCGCGAACGCGAGATCTACCGCTCCCTGCCATTCGATGAAGATCGATACAAGAAGGAGCTGGGTGTCGAGGCGCTCTCCGGAGAGGAGGGGTTCTCGACACTCGAGCGCGTCTGGGCCCGGCCGACCTTCGAGATCAATGGTCTGCTCTCCGGTTTCACCGGTGAGGGAGCCAAAACCGTCCTGCCCGCCAGGGCCATGGCCAAAGTGAGCATGCGTCTGGTGCCCGACCAGGATCCGGATCAAATCGCCACTCTTTTCGAGCAGCACCTGCGCGCCCTCTGCCCACCCACGGTACAGCTGCGGCTGACGCGCATGCAGGGAGGCAAGCCCTGCCTGGTGCCGATCGAACACCCCGCGGTGCAGGCGGGGGCCCGGGCGCTCGAAAAAGGGTTTGGCCGAGCGCCGGTCTTCATCCGCGAGGGAGGAAGCATTCCCGTCGTGGCGACCTTCTCCGACCTGCTCAAGATCCCGACCGTGCTGCTCGGGTTCGGCCTGCCGAACGAGAACGCCCACGCTCCGAACGAGCATCTCGATCTGTCGAACTTCCGCCGCGGCATCGTCAGCGTCGCCCACTTTTACGACGAGCTGTCACGGACCTCGCTCTGAGTCTCACTAGCTCGCCAGGTTTCAGGGCGGCGTCCGGTGTAGTACTGCCGGTCTGCGCTGCTCCGCATAGCCGGGGCATTCCGGGCGCGACTACGGAGTGAGAACACCATGAGTGGGAGAGAACCTCTGCTACAGCGCTCCGGAGTAAAGAAGGTAGAAGAAAATCGCCTGCCGCCGAACCAGGTGCTGACGCCGAAATGGCCCGTGCTCACGCACGGGGAGATCCCGGAAGTCAACCTGGACACCTGGAGACTACATGGCTGGGGACGGGTGCGTAATGATCGAGCCTGGACCTGGGAGGAGTTTCGTTCCCTGCCACAGGTGGAAGTGGTCAGCGATATTCACTGCGTCACGCGCTGGAGCCGCTACGACAACCGCTGGCGTGGCGTGGCGTCCAGGGAGATCCTGGAACGGGTGCAGCCTCTGCCGGAGGTGCGCTTTGTCATGGTGCATGCTCACGGCGGCTACTGCGCGAACCTGCCGCTCGAGCAGTTTGTGGCTGAGGACATTCTTTTTGCGCACGAGCACGACGGCAAGCCACTGGCGCGCGAGCATGGAGGGCCATGCCGGATGGTAGTCCCGCAACTCTACTTCTGGAAGAGCGTCAAGTGGGTCGTCGGGCTGGAGTTTCTGTCGGTGGAGCGTGCGGGCTTCTGGGAGCAGTATGGCTACCACATGCGCGGCAATCCCTGGGCCGAGGAGCGCTTCCAGGGACGCTGATGGCCTGGGCGATCGGTCTGGGCGCTTTCCTGGTCTGGGGAGTGCTGTGGCTTCTGGAGGCGCGTTGGAACTCATTGCCGGCCTACGACCGTCCCAGCCTGACGCGCTCGGCGGCCTATTCGGTGTGGGCGGGGGTCTTGCGCAAGCTCCTACTGGGGATCTCCCTGTTGGGGCTGGCGGCGGTGCACTGGACCGCGGCCGCCGCCACCGCGACGCTATTACTGATCGGATGGAGCGTACGCCGCATTCAGGCTTCGGCGGCAAGCCAGCGGCGTGCCATGCAAAAAGAGTTCGATCGTCTGAGAGGCGAGAATCCGGATGCTCCGGACACCGAGATCCTCTTTCAGGTCGTGTTCGCCCGGCATGCACGCTGGGGTCCGGACCTGGTGCAGCAGATCGTCCAGGAAAACCCCACCGTCGAGGGGGCGGCGCGCATGGTGGTGAGAATGGAAAGCCAACTGAGAGGGTGAGCGCATGACCACATTGCGAAGATTCTTTCTGGCTGCCGCTGTGCTCGGAGTCCTGGTGTCCTGCTCCGCAGGGGTGCCGACGGTCGGCCTTCCGCACCAGCCTGACTCGGGATCGCTGGCGGTGCGCTGCGGGCGGCTCATCGACGGGCTCAGCGATCAGGTGCTGGAGGACACGATTGTCCTGATCGAGAACGGCCACATTGTAGCGGTCGGTAAGGATGTGGTTGTGCCCTCGGGGATACCGGTCATCGACTTTTCCGGGTACACCGTGCTGCCGGGTCTCATCGAGATGCACGCGCACGTCATGGAAGGACCGGACCAGCTGAACGATCTGAGTGCTTATTACAAGATTAGCCGTGAAGATCAACTCGAGGAAGGGCGCGGTTACGCGGCGGTCACCCTGATGGCAGGTTTCACGAGCGTGCGCAACCTGGGCGCGTACCAGGGGTTCCTCGCCAGGGATCTCAGGGACGAGATTAACGGTGGCCAGGCGATCGGGCCTCGGATGCAGGTTGCAGGTTACTACCTGACCATCCCCGGCGGGGGCGGGGATCTCGTGGTGCCTGGTATCCCGCAAGAAGCGATCCCCGCAGAGCTACGCATGGGTGTATCACGCGGGCCGGAGGAATTCCGGCGCAAGGCCCAGGCCGCCATCGACGGCGGCGCCGATCTGCTGAAGGTGATCGCTTCAGGCGCGGTCCTGGCGTATGGGGGCGTTCCCGGCGAACCAGAGATGACGCCGGAGGAAATCCGTGCCGTGGCCAAGGTGGCGCATGCGGCGGGCAAGAAACTCGCCGCCCACGCCCACAGCACGCGTTCGATCAAGGAGGCGATCCTGGCCGGGGCCGACACGATTGAGCACGCGTCGCTCATCGATGAGGAGGGCGTGCGCTTGGCCAAGGAGCATGACGTTGCTCTGTCAATGGATATCTACAACGGAGATTACATTGACACCGAGGGCCGCCGGCAGGGATGGCCGCAGGAGTTTCTTGACAAGAACCTGGCCCTGGTCGAGGCCCAGCGAAAGGGATTTGAGATGGCGTACCGCAATGGCACGCCGATCGTCTACGGAACGGATACGGGAGTCTATCCGCATGCCGACGGCGCCAAGCAGTTCCGCGTCATGGTCGAGAGGGGCATGAAGCCGATGGATGCCATCCGCGCCGCGACCTCCCTCCCGGCGCGCTACATGGGGTGGTCGGATCGAGTTGGTGCCGTGCAGCAGGGCCGTTTCGGTGATCTCATTGCGGTACGCGGCGATCCTCTCGAAGACATCACCGTTCTGGAGGATGTCCAGGCGGTGATCAAGGGGGGACTCATCTTCAAGAGGCCGGGGGAATCCCGGTGAACAAGGCCACCCTCGCGAAGACCCGGCCGCTTAGACCCTCACGCCTGCTGCGGGCCGCGTTCCTTGTTGCCGCGGGTGTTCTCATGACCGCCTGTGCTTCACCGCCCGCCTACGACATCATTCTCAGAGGTGGAACGATTTATGATGGAAGCGGAGGAGCTCCCTTTGTGGGGGATGTGGCCTTGAGGGGCGACACCATTGCCGCACTCGGCGACCTCGGGACGGTCCGTGCGGTTTCCGAGATCGATGTCTCGGGTCTGGCGGTCTCACCTGGTTTCATCAATATCCTGAGCTGGGCCACCGAGTCGTTGATTCAGGACGGTCGTTCCCAGGGCGATATCCGCCAGGGTGTGACGCTGGAGATTTTCGGAGAGGGCTCCTCCATGGGCCCTCTCAACCAGGCGATGAGGCAGGAGATGCTGGAGCGGCAGAAGGACATCCGCTTCGACATTGACTGGACGACGCTCGATGAGTATCTGCAGAGCCTCGTCCGTCGGGGCGTGTCGCCGAACGTGGCATCGTTCATCGGGGCAACCACGGTCCGTGTTCATACCGTGGGATACGAAGATCGCCCGCCCACTCCGGTTGAGCTCGACTCGATGCGCGCACTGGTGCGCCAGGCCATGGAGGAGGGGGCGCTCGGGGTTGGCTCGTCGCTCATCTACGCTCCGGCCTTCTACGCCGGGACCCGTGAGCTGATCGCCCTGGCCCGTGTGGCGGCCGAGTCAGGCGGAAGTTACATCTCCCATATTCGCAGCGAGGGAAACCGTTTGCTGGAGGCTATGGACGAGCTGATCGGCATCGCACGCGAGGCGGAGATCCACGCCGAGATCTATCACCTCAAGGCGGCCGGAGAGGCTAATTGGAGCAAGCTCGAAGATGCCATCCGGCGCATCATGCAGGCGCGCGCTGAAGGCCTGGACATCACCGCAGACATCTACCCGTACACGGCGGGGGCCACGGGCCTCGATGCCGCCATGCCCCCCTGGGTTCAGGAGGGCGGTCACCGGGCCTGGGTGGAGCGCCTGCGGGACCCGGCGGTGCGCCGCAAGGTGGCGCAGGAGATGGACGTGCCTTCCGATGCCTGGGAAAATCTTTACCTGGCCGCGGGGCCTGAGAAAATTCTCCTGATGGGCTTCAAATCGAAAAAGCTCAAACCGCTCACCGGCATGACGCTCGCCGCAGTGGCAGCGAGCCGGGGCACGTCGCCGGCAGTGACCGCGATGGATCTTGTCGTGGAGGATGACAGCCGGGTGGAGACCCTTTACTTCCTCATGTCAGAGGAGAACGTGCGCCGCAAGGTCGTCCTCCCGTGGGTCAGCTTCGGATCGGATGAAGCATCCCAGGCACCCGAGGGGGTGTTTCTCGAGTCGAACCCACACCCACGTGCTTATGGCACCTTCGCCCGGGTTCTGGGACGCTACGTCCGGGAGGAGAAGCTCATTTCGCTCCAGGAGGCGATTCGCCGCATGACCTCGCTGCCTGCGGAAAAATTCAAGCTTCAGGGCCGGGGCCGCCTGGATCCGGGCAGCTTTGCAGACGTCGTGGTGTTTGATCCCCAGGAGATCCAGGATCACGCAACCTATGACAATCCGCACCGGTACGCTTCCGGTGTGGTGCACGTGTACGTCAACGGCGTGCAGGTCCTCGAGGACGGAGAGCACACAGGCGCCACTCCCGGCAGGGTGGTGCGCGGGCCCGGCTGGAACGGATCGAACTGAGAGGGGGCCGGTGAAGGACCCGTCCGGCACGATCAACTTCGAAATCGGTCAGCCGTCCGCAGACCTGCTGCCGGTCGATCTCATCCGCTTGGCTGCTGACAATTATCTGAGCACCGCGGAGTCAATAGAGCTGAATTACGGTGACAAACAGGGTGATCCACGGTTTCGGGAAACTCTCGCGGTGTTCCTCGGCCGAGCGTACGGTGAAAAGGTCACGGCGCAGTCGCTGTTCGTTACCGCGGGAAATTCACAGGCTCTGGATTTCGTGTGCACGCAGTTCACCAGACCTGGCGACACGATCTTCATAGAAGAGCCCACCTACTATCTGGTTTTTCAGATTCTTGCCGATCATGGCTTGAACGTCGTCGGTATACCGGTGGATGAAAGCGGTATCAACATCGATCGTCTCGAGACAGAACTGGCGAAGAGGCGACCGGCGCTACTGTACACGATACCCAGCTTTCACAATCCCAGCGGTTTCACCATGTCCGCAGAGCGGCGCAAACAGCTGGTTGCGCTGAGCCAGCAACATGGATTTCTCATAGTCGCCGATGAGGTGTACCACCTGCTGTCGTATTATGGAGATCCTCCCTGCACGCTGGGCAGTTTTGCGGAAAGCGGGACGATACTTTCGCTTGGATCGTTCTCGAAAATTCTTGCGCCAGGATTGCGCCTTGGCTGGATTCAGGGCTCCGCCGGATTGGTCGAACGCCTCGTGGACAGTGGTGTCATCAACAGCGGCGGTTCCTTCAATCACCTGACCTCCAATATCGTGCGCCGTGCGATAGAGATGGGTTTACAGGAAAGGCACCTCGAACGTTTGCGCGATACGTATCACCGGCGTGTCGAGATAATGGACGCGGCCTTGCACAGGCACCTGGAAGACTGTGTCTCCTGGCGCCGCCCGGATGGCGGTTACTACTTCTGGCTGGAGCTGGCGGAGTCCATTGATGCCACGGTGCTTCGGGGGAGAGCCGTGAAGAGACGGGTCAGTTTTCAGCCGGGTGAGAATTTCTCGAGTTGCGGGGGGCTTAGAAATTACGCGCGCCTGAGCTTTGCCTATCACGACGATGCCGCCATTCGCGAGGGAGTGGCGCGTCTAGGAGCGTTGCTTCAGGCGTGACGGGTAGGGTCTCCCGGCCGTCACGGTTTGGGTTCGGCGGGGTGCTCAGGACACGAGCGGCAGGGCGGCGACGCGGGCTTCCAGAGTCCCAGAGCCAGCCACAACCCGGAGGGACGTTCCCGCCTCCGCGTGCGCAGTCTTGACGTAGCCCAGAGCCACGGGCTCGCCGAGGGCGGGAGAGTCGACAGCACTCGTCACCCAACCGACCGACTGCCCGTCGACTAGGAGCTTCGACCCGGCGGGCGGGGGGCTGCCCGCGCCGGTCAGCCTCAGGCCGACCAGATGCCGCTGGACCTTCTGGTAGGTGTCGAGCCGGGCGACGACCTCCTGGCCGATGTAACACCCTTTATCCCAGCTCACAGAGTCCTTCAGACCGGCCTCGAGCGGATTGATCTCCTCGCTGAGCTCGGATCCGTAGGCCGCCTGGCCATTCTCAATGCGCACAGCTTCGTAATCCTCCGGAGTCGCGGCTCGCAGGCCGGCCGAGGATCCGGCTTCCAGCAGACGATCTCTCCAATGCCCGGCACGCTCTGCGGGCACCCAGAGGGCAAGGTTGCGCTGGCACGGTCCGTCCGTGGAGAGCAGGAAGCCTTCCCTGTCCGGCAGCGTGCGGATACCGAGATCCGGAAGCGCCGAAGCCTCCTCGAGGCCGGCGGCGGCGAGCACCTCAGCAGCGCGCGGGCCCAGGACGCGCAGCAGGGAAGTGGAGGAGGTTTCCTCCTCTGGCTTGAAGTCGTCCCGCAAAGTGTAACGCTTCAGGTGGAGAAGGGACGGAGCCGCGTCGCTGCGGGTGCTCAGGATGCGCGCCTCGTTCTCTAGCGCGTAGACGGCCAGATGGTCGACGATCCGGGCTTTATCGGTTAGCAGGACTGCCGTACGCCCCTCGCCCGGCCGCAGTGAGCTGAGATCCTGGGTGGTCATGCGGTGCAGGAAAGCGAGCCGGTGCTCGCCCGACACCCGCACGCGCGCGCGAGTCGGGCTCTCGACGAGGGCCGCCGAATGGCGCAGCGCCTGGTAGCCGGGTGATTCAGGCATCGAGAAACTCGGGCTCGACCTTGTTCGGAAACGCCCCCGCCCGGTGTCCCTCCTCGAGGAAGGTGCGCAGGG
This sequence comes from Acidobacteriota bacterium, assembly GCA_027295505.1. Classification (GTDB taxonomy): domain Bacteria; phylum Acidobacteriota; class Polarisedimenticolia; order JAPUKU01; family JAPUKU01; genus JAPUKU01. The sequence goes on along the minus strand of JAPUKU010000198.1, from coordinate 9,569 downwards.
CGTTGCGCCCGATCGAGCCAAGCTCGACGGTAAAGGAGTTCACGTACATCCCCACGAAGCGGTCGGCGCGCTCGCGCTTCAGGCCGCGGGCGTAGGTGAGCGCATGATCCAGTGCGGGTTTACGGTTTTCCAGGCCATACTCGATGCTCGAGCGCAACAGACGCGCCAGGTCACGCCCCACCTCCGGGCCCAGGTCGCGGCGTACCGCGTTCAGACCGAGGGGCAACGGCAGGCCCGTCTTCCGCTTCCACCAGGCACCGAGATCCACGACCAGCGACAATCCGGATTCGGTATAGGTGAGTTGCCCTTCGTGGATCAGCAGGCCCGCCTCGACCTCACCGGCCTCCACCGCGGGCAGGATGTGGTCGAATGGCAGGACCTTCGTGCGGCACTCGCCCAGGTAGAGGCGCAGGGCCAGGGCCGCCGAGGTCAGCTTGCCTGGAATGGCGATTGTGCAGGCGCGCAAGCCGTCACGATCGAGCACCTGGCGCGACACCACTACGGGGCCGTACCCGTCCCCGATGCTGGCCCCGCAGGAGGTAAGTACATAGCGCTCGGACAGGTACGGATAGGCGTGGGCGGAGAGAGCTGTAACCTCCAGTTCGCCCTCCAGCGCCCGGTGGTTGAGCGTTTCAATGTCGCTCAGGACCTCGGTGATTTCGTAGCAGCCGGTATCCAGCTTTCCCGAGGCCAGAGCGTAGAACATGAAAGCGTCATCGGCATCCGGCGAGTGGCCAATGCGTACGCGAACTCTCTTCTCATTCATAGATTCAGAATCGTAGCATCGCCCGCGCCGGAGCGTCAAAGAAAGCTCCCCACTCAGAAGCCGACGGGCCGGTCCTGGTTGTGCTCATCCAGCCAGGCGGTGAGAGGAGCAAAGTAATCCAGCAGGGCTGTTGCATCCATCCGGCGTTCCCCAGTGAGCGCCTCGAGAGCCTCCGGCCAGGGGCGGCTCATGCCCATCTTCAGCGTCTTTTTCAGGCGCTCGCCCGCCGCTGCGTTGTCATAGATCGAACAGTGGTGAAGCGGCCCTTCGTACCCTGCCTCTTTACACAGGGCGCGGTGGAACTGGAACTGCAGGATATGGGCGAAGAAATAGCGGCTGTAGGGAGTGTTGGCCGGAATATGGTATTTGGCCCCCGGATCAAAGTCCGCCTCGCTACGCGGCACCGGTGCGTCGATCCCCTGGTACTTCCGGCGCAGATCCCACCATGATTTGTTGTAGTCGGCGGAGGATATCTCTCCTGTGAAGACTTTCCAGCGCCACTGATCCACCAGCAGGCCGAACGGCAGAAAGGCAACCTTCTCGAGCGCCATCTTCATCAGCAGCTCGAGATCCCCGTCGGGCGAAGGCGCTTCATCAAGGAGGCCGATTTGCTGCAGGTAGCTCGGGGTGACCGACAGGGCCACGGTATCGCCGATCGCCTCGTGAAATGCGTCGTTGGCGCTGTCCCGGAAAAGCGGTGGCTGGTGGCTGTAGGCGCGCTGGTAGAAATTGTGCCCGAGTTCATGGTGAACGGTGGCGAAATCCTCCTCGTTGATCTCGATGCACATCTTGATGCGCAGGTCCTGCTCGAGATCGATGTTCCAGGCGCTGGCATGGCACACGACGTCATGATCCGTGGGCTGGGTAAAGAGGGAGCGCTCCCAGAATGTGTCAGGAAGGGGATCAAAGCCGAGCGACACGAAGAACCGCTCTCCGAAACGCACCATGCCACGCTCGTCCACTTTCCGGGCTCTGAGGATTTGTGTCAGATCGAAGCCTTGCGCCTGCTGCGAGGGTGCCACCAGGGGGTAGATGTTGATCCAGCTCTGGCTCCACATGTTTCCGAGCAGGTGCGCCGGAATGTGACCGTCTTCGGGCACCAGTCGCGTTCCGTAATGCTTCACGAGAGAGGCCCGTACATGGGCATGCAGGGCGAGGTACAGAGGCCGTACCTCCTGCCAGAGGCGCTCCATGTCAGCCATTGTCTCCTTCGAGGGCATGTCGTAGTTCGACAGCCACATCTCGCTGAGATCGGCAAAGCCGAAGGCCTGGGCCCCCTCGTTGCCCAGCTCGACGAACCGTTCATAGCGCGGGCGCATCGGCGGTGAGATGGTCCTCCACCCCCGCCAGGCTTCCAGAAGCTCTTCCGGGTCGCGACTGGTCGCCATGATGCGGGACAGCTGGGCCAGATCCTGGCACTCGCTTGCCGATCCTTCGGGGCAGTACTCCCCCTTGCCGTAATCGCTCTCGAGGCCCACGGCCAGTATCGACAGCTCCTCCTGCTTTGCCGGGTCGCGTGGTGCCGGAAGGACGAGTGAGCGCCGCAGGAGCTTGATCTTTCGCTCCACATCCCCGGGAAGCTCCAGGTGGTCGAAACGAGTTGATTCCTCGGCCAGCTCCAGTGTGGCGGCGATCACGTCCTCGTATGCCTTGGCGGCGATCCGTTCCGTGTCGTCGGTGATGAAAGTGCTCTGCACCCAGGAGGCCCGCTGGGAGGCAATCCACAGATCCATCAGACGCGCCTCCGCCGAGTCGATAAAGGCCCGGGCCTGTTCGGCGTCCACCGGAGCCGGTCCGTCGTCCGCACAGCCGGTCAGGGCCAGCGCGGCACAGAACGGCAGTGCCACGATCAGGCAAGCCGTCATGCCGGATCTCAATTCGTGACATGTTTCACGATGCATAGCTCGGTTCCTCTCGATCGAGAATTCGCAGCAGGGCGGCAAAGTGGTGCTCCGCCTCCTCGGGCAGGTTATTTTCTCCCTGGGCCGCGGTACGCTCGGCGACCGGCTCCGGGATCAGCCGGGTCTTGCGGCCGCCGCACTCGGCAAGGATCTGAACCTTGCAGGCGCGCTCCAGGAAGTAGAGTAGGTGGAACGCTTCAGCCACGGTGCGGCCGGTCGTGATGACACCGTGGTTGGCCAGAAACAGCACGGAGTTATCAGCCATGGCCCGGGCGATCCTCGTTCCTTCATCGTCGTCGAGCGCCAGGCCGTTGTAATCGTCGAGGTAGGCGATGCGGCCCCGGAACTTGAGGCTGTTCTGGTGCACCATCTCGAGGCGCCCGCCCTCCCGGCAGGCGATGGCCGTCGCGTAAGGCATATGAGTGTGCAGCGCGCAGCGGAAGCACTGCGGGTCAGCCCGGTGCACAGCGGCATGGATGTGGTAGGCGGTTGGCTCCACTTCATGCTCTCCTTCGGTTTCGTGCCCTTGCAGATCGACAAGCAGCAGGTTCGAGGCCGTTACCTCTGACCAGTGGAGCGGGTAAGGGTTCAGCAGCATGCGGTCGTCGTATCCTGGCAGCAGCAGGCTGAAGTGATTGTCAATGCCTTCGTTGAAGCCGAAGCGCACCGCGAGCCGGTACGCTGCAGCCAGCTCCACGCGGGCCCTGCGAACTGCCTCCGCATCGAACGAGATCTTCTTTTCAGGAATCGCCATGGCTTACCCCATTCGACAGAACTCTGTCTCGGGTTCTGGTGTGTGGGAATGATACCTCACACGGAGCCGCCTCTGATCCGTCCGAACCTGTCCTCCCAACAGGGGAGTTCATCGTTCGGGCCGGGTCTCCCGGGCGCTCGGGCGACCCAGGAGCCTCTGTGCCCAGGCGGTGACGGCGGGCGGGGATGAGACCTCCATGAGCGGCAGGAATTCCAGGAAAGGGATGGCCGCGATCTCCACCAGGCCGAACCGATTGCCGATGAGGTAGCTTCGACCCTCGAGCTGTTTCTCGAGGATCGAGAAGTGGCGTTCAATTCTGGCCTTGGCCTTTTCCATAACATCAAGTTTCCATTTCTCGCGCGGCATAAAGCGCTTGGGAAGCAGGATCTTGTGAGCGTTCGCGGCGAGCTCCAGGTCGCACAGCTTCAGGTGCATGGCCGTCAGTGCGCACCCGATCCGATCGGACGGCAGCAGGGCCGGCTCCGGATAACGCGCCTCGAGATACTCTAGGATGGCGCTCGATTCGAAGAGCGTCAGTCCATCCTCTTCAAGAGTCGGAACCCTGCCGTACGGATTCCTGGCCAGGTAATCCGCTTGGAACTGCGCCCGCGCGAACAGGTCGACTTCGATGAGCTCGGCGGGGATGCGCTTTTCCAGCAGAGCAATACGCACTCGCCTGGAGTATGTGGATAGAGGATGGTAATAGAGCTTGAGCATCGTACGATTTTCCGGGCGGGTCCCGCTCGCGTTCTAGGGCCGGGTGGCGTCGAGGCTGACCACTGGCTCGTCACCCACAACCTCGGCGCCGTGCACCGCCCCGCGCGGCACGGCCAGAGAGTCGCCCGCCTCGAGAACGACCGCTGTGCCTTCGAGAGTCATCCGGAACCTGCCGGCTATCACGGCGTCGATCTTATCGATGTCGTGTGTGTGGTCCGGAAAGTGGGTTCCCGGTGGATAGATGTACCGCGACACCTGGTAGCCGAGCCGCTCCAGCTTCTGACGCAGAAGACTCTCCGTCAGCGGGCCATCCTTCTCGGTGTTCCATCGTTCGACTTTCATGTTTCGCCCTCTCCCCAGGTTCAGATCTTTAGCTCCACGATCTCGCAGCGCGGGGTGCCGTCTTTCAGTTGCAGGTGGGCGATTGAAACCGGTAGAGAAAAGCGGCGCGGACCGGCGCTGCCCGGGTTGACGTAGAGCACGCCGGCGCGCTCCTCGACGGCGTGCTTGTGCGTGTGGCCGCTCACCACAACCCGGAATCCGGAGGTCCCGGGGCTGAGATCAAGCGCACTCAGATCGTGCAGAATGTAGAGGGTGACACCCTCGAATTCGGTCACTTCGGTGTCGCGAAGCTTTTCCGTCCAGGCTCCCACATCGCAGTTGCCGCGCACGGCGGTGACGGGGGCGATGCCGCCGAGTGCCTCCAGGATTCCAGGATCGCCGATGTCACCGGCATGGAGGATGAGGTCCGCCCCCTTCAGGGCGGCTAGCGCCTCGGGGCGCAACAGGCCGTGCGTGTCCGAAATGAGACCGATGAACGCCATGTCGTTCAATCCACCCAGTGCAGGACGTCGCGGATCACGGACCCGTGATGTGTCGGTGCCGTATCCCGCCATCCCTGAACCCAGTAGTTACAGGTTGTTTCGACGCGGGCCTGGAAGGCAGAGGCCCGGAAACAGAGCAAGTCGCTGGAGTGGAAGAGGAGGATTGGCTCGTCGGCGCTCAACGAATCATCCGGAGCGTCAGGGGGTAGCGGAAGTTTTCCCCCCGGCTGGCACGTACCGCGCCCACGATCGGGAATATGATCATCAGCAAGATGACCACGGGTAGCAGGAAAAAACCGATGACGACCAGGCACAGAAGGCCGCTCGCCATCAGAGCCAGAAGCATCGTCAGCTGGAAGTTCAGCGACTCCTTGCCCTGTTGATCGATGTAAGGGTGATCATCCTTCTTGATGAGCCAGGCGATGAGAGGCCCCAGAACAAACCCCAGGCCGTTGCCTAGAAGGCCGGCCAGCGAGGCGACATGGCAGATCACCGCCCACTTGCGCGCCTCCCGGGGTACACAGTTGGGGGGGGCAACATGAGGTTCGGTGCTCACCGATCGATTCTGCCTGTCGGTTGCGAGTTAATGTTTATTCGGCGGTGGTCGGGTCGATGACCGCTCGGACCTGGGAGACGCGATTGGCTGGGAACCCGCCAAGCTCGGCGTGCTTGCGGACCGCCTTCTCGTCGGGGGCCAGGTAGACGCAATAAACCTTGTCATCGGTCACGTAGCTGTGCACCCACTGAACTTGCGGGCCGAGTTCCCGCAAGACTCCACACGATTTCTGGGAGATTGCCTGGAGCTCCTCGGACGTGAGCTTGCCGACACCGGGAATGTCTCTTTCAATGACGAATCTGGGCATGACCTTTCTCCTCTCCCGAACGTGTGGGGCCATCCGGCGCCGTGTGCGAGGCACATCGACGCAATAACCCTCCATCATGAGATTGTGATCCCCAGTTTACACCCGGTGGGGAATGCCGAACAAGCGCTCGGCCTCCACGGCAGACGCCGGGCCTATCGGCGGGTATGCTACGATCTTCCTGCTGTGAGAGCCTTCCGGTCGCCTGAGCCCCGGGTCGCGATCGTCAACACGTTCGCCAGCCCCTTCAGCAATGCCGTGGCCACGGCCCGTACCTGTTACACGGGCCGCGGCATCGTGCGTGCCGAAGACGTGGCGGGGGAAGACGGAACCCCCGAGGCGGAGCGGGAGCGGCTGATTGCACGGCGTGACGCGCTGGCCCGCGATCTGTACCAGGCTGGACACCACACGACCCTGCAGCATGCTCACTTCCAGTTTGCTTTGGAGAACGTCTCGCGCCAGTTCATCTGGTCGTTTCTTCACAGCCACCCCTTCTACAATTCGGAACAGGTGAGCCAGCGGTACGTGGCGGTCAGGCCGGGAGCCTATGCCGTGCCGCCTCTCGAGGGCGAGGCGCTCAGCGTCTACGAGCGCACGGTCGAGCAGCAAGTCAGAGCTTACCAGCACCTCTCCAAAGAGCTAATCCCCCTGGTCGCGGAGGACTATTTCCGTCGCTTCCCCGCGCGCCGCAACAAGGAGGCCTGGGAGAAGGAGGTGCGCAAGAAGGCACAGGAGGTGGCGCGATACACGCTGCCCGTGTCCACCTTCGCCCACCTGTACCACACGGTGAACGGCGTGACCCTGCTCCGGTACTACAGGCTGTGCGAGCAGCATGACGCGCCACTCGAGCAACGCATCGTGCTCGAGAAGATGGTCGCGGAGCTCCTGAAGACCGACGCTGGCTACCGGACCATCCTCGAGGAGCCGTTGCCGTTCGAGGAGACCCTGGAGGCGCGGGCCCTGGCGGCTGCGAGCCAGAAGGGCATGGATTCACGCTCCGCAGGCCGCTTCCGCCAGGAGTTCGACGCGGGCCTGGAGGGAAAGATCTCCCGCCTGGTTTCGTACAACCAGAACTGTGAAGGGCTCGTGGCGCAGTCGGTGCGAGAGGTTCTGGGTCTGGGCCGTGAGCATCTCGCCGATTCGGAGGCGATTGACCTCATTATGGATCCGGCCCACAATCCGTACGCGGGCTTCCGGCTCAACCTCGACACCCACTCCAAGCTGACACGCTCCCTGTTTCACGCCCACTACACCTTCCGCAAGCGCCTGAGCCATACCGCCGACAGCCAGGATCAGCGCCACCGCCTGACACCAGCCTCGCGGCCGGTGCTCTCCGCCCACCTGGACGGGGAGCCGGACTTCGTGCTGCCCCAGCTGGTGGCCGCCGATGCCGGTCCCCTGCGGTCATTCCGGGATGCGATGGAGGCTTCCTGGGAGGGGATGGCGCGGCTCCGAGCGCTGGGAGTGGAGGATCAGTTCGTCCTCTACCTGCTGCCGAACGCTGCCTGCGTGCGCTTCACGGAATCGGCCGACCTGCTGAACCTGCGCCACAAGCACACCATGCGCCTGTGCTACAACGCCCAGGAAGAGATCTGGCTCGCCTCGTGGCAGGAGGCGCTGCAGGTTCGGGATGTGACGCCGAGGCTGGGCCGCTGGCTGCTTCCGCCGTGCACCCTGCGCGAGCGCGCCGCCGAGAAGCCTTACTGCCCCGAAGGGAAGCGCTACTGCGGGGAACCGGTCTGGCGGTACGACCTGGCCGACTACCGGCGCCTCATCTGATCAAAGGGGGCAGCATGAGCCGGCCGGCTGGAGGAGAGCGCCCTGCAGTGGTGGTGCTGATCGGCTGGGTGTGGATCGTCCTCTCCGGCCTGGCGCTCGCCGGCTCTCTGATCACTCTGACAGTCTTCCGCGGCCTGCAGGATGTCTCGATCAACATTCGCCAGCAGGGCGCAGCGGATCTGCCCGCACCTCTGGCGGGGGCCGCCTGGCTTGCCGAGCATTTCACCCTGATCGTGACCTTGCAGATCACCACGGTCTCGGTCATCCTGATCATTGCCATCTCTTTCCTCCGTCTGCATCCGTGGGCGCGTCCGGCCCTGCTGGCTGTGCAGTACCTCTCGATCGGGGTCCTGTTGGCCAAGGCCGCCTGGTGGTGGTCGCACATTCAGATGGTGGCGGGAGGGCTCGGACTTTCCGGAGTGTTTGAGAGCCTGGCGCGTGGCCTGGCAGTGGTGGTGGTGCTGCTTTACGGGGTGCCAATCGGTTTGATGATTGGCTGCCTCCACGGCCGGAGGGTACGCCGGGCCTTCGCTTCGAACGGTCCGCCGGGCGGCCCTTCCACGCCTTAGCCTCCGTGATAAAATAGCTACAAACAGTTCAGGTCCAGCACCTTGGCAGTACCGGTGCCGCCCCGCGCGTCCTGGCCCGCATGCACCCCGGCCGGGTCCGGAGTTCAACGATGCCCGCTGAAACATGGAAGCAGAAACTGTCTGAGAAGATGCCCCCGGCATGGGCCCACGAGATCGACATCTTCGAGGGCCAGCTGCAACTCAAACGGGAGGGCAAGGTCGAGGACAAGGTCTTCGCGGAGACCCGCCTGCGCCGGGGAGTCTACGGCCAGCGTTACGACAATGGCCTGCGGCACGATGGTGTGGCGACACGCGAGCTGGCGTTTCCCTCCGGAGATCTCGTGAAGGGGCCCGACACGCGATGGGATGCGCCCGGAATGCAGCGCATCAAGATCCCGTATGGCGGCACTACTCCACAGCAGCTCGAGGTCCTCGCCGATCTGTCCGAGGATTATTCAGACGGCATCCTGCACATCACCACCCGGCAGGACATCCAGCTTCACTACCTTCACGTCGACGACACGCCTGATCTGATGCGGCGCCTGGCGGCGGTAGGGGTCACCACGCGGGAGGCATGCGGGAACTCGGTCCGCAACGTCACTGGCTGTCCTCTTGCCGGCGTGTGCCGCACGGAGTCGTTCGACATCTCACCCTATGCCCGTGCCCTCATGCAGTTCCTGCTGGGCCATGCCGATGTACAGGACTTCGGCCGCAAGTTCAAGCCGGCTTTCTCCGGATGCGAGCACGAGGCCTGCGGGTTGGTGCAGATGCACGACATGGGGTACGTGGCCCGAGTCGAGAGCGGCAAGCGCGGCTTCAAGGTGCTCGTCGGCGGAGGCCTCGGAGCAGTTGCCCACCAGGCAAAGGTGCTCGCCGAGTTCGTGCCGGCGGAGGAGATCCTGCCCCTCACGCAGGCGGTGGCGCGGGTGTTCGCGCGCCTCGGAGAGAAGAAAAACCGGGGCCGGGCCCGCATCAAGTTCCTGGTCGCCAGGCTTGGCATTGAGGAGTTCCGCCGGCTTGTGCTGGAGGAGCGAGAGACCCTGCCGCACGACGATTGCTGGAGCGCCTTTCTGAAGGACATGCCCGATCAGTTCAGCGTTCCGCTCAAGCAGGCGTCAGCACCCAAGACGAATGGTCGGCCGCTAGCGGAGTTTGCCGCCTGGCAGCAGACCAACGTCTACCGCCAACGCCAGGCCGGATACTGCGTGGCCGTGGTCAACTGCCCGCTCGGGGATCTGACCGCGAGCCAGGCACGGGGTCTCGCCGATCTGGCGAGGCGGTACGTCGGAGACAACCTGCGCACCACCGTGGAACAGAACATCGTGCTGCGCTGGGTCAGCGAAGCCGACCAGCAGCCCCTGCACGCCGATCTGGCCGCCATCGGGCTGGCCGAACCGGG
>JAPUKU010000197.1 GCA_027295505.1 Acidobacteriota bacterium | reverse complement strand
GGCCGGGGCAGTCGACGTGCGCGTAGTGTCGGTTATCAGTCTCGTACTCCACGTGCGCCGTGGCAATGGTGATGCCACGCTCGCGCTCCTCCGGAGCGTTGTCAATCGAATCAAAGCTGCGCAGCTGCACCTTCGGGTTGTTTTTCGCCAGCACCTGCGTGATGGCCGACGTCAGCGTCGTCTTTCCGTGATCGACGTGACCGATCGTGCCCACGTTCAGGTGGGGTTTGTTTCGTTCGAATTTCTCCTTAGCCATGAATAGCTCCTCCCATAGTTCCGAGGGCAACTGGAGCCCACGACCGGGATCGAACCGGTGACCCCTTCCTTACCAAGGAAGTGCTCTACCACTGAGCCACGTGGGCTTGATCTGCCTGCTGGTGTCCCAATTCGGCCAGAGAGTCGTGGAGCGGGAAACGGGACTCGAACCCGCGACCCTCAGCTTGGAAGGCTGATGCTCTACCAACTGAGCTACTCCCGCTCGGGGCAGTGACAATCGAGCGCCTGTTTTCCTTCCGGATGCGGGGCTGGTGGAGAGAGGAGGATTCGAACCTCCGTAGCCCCGAAGGACGGCAGATTTACAGTCTGCTGCCATTAACCACTCGGCCATCTCTCCCATCCTTGTCGCCACTCAGAGGGGCCAAGCCGCCGTTGCCGCGCCTGGGGCTGGCGAAGGGATTTGAACCCCCGACCTGCGGATTACAAATCCGCTGCTCTACCCGCTGAGCTACGCCAGCTTTGCAAAACGGTTATATTACCAGCCTCAAGTCTATACTTCAACTCTATTTAGCCTCCTTTGCCTCATGACCTCATAGAGGGCCACTCCGCACGCAACCGAAACATTCAGCGAACCCACGGGGCCCGGGGTCGGAATACCCGCGCAGACATCACAGCTCTCCCGGATGAGCCGGCGTAACCCCCGGTCCTCCGAGCCCAGCACCAGAACCAGCCTCTGTCGCAGATCAATCGACTCCCACAGCGGCGGACCGGAAGGCTCCAGCCCAACCACCCAGAACCCCCCTTCGCGAAGGCGGCGCAGAGCCCGGGCCAGATTGACCACCTGGACCCAGCGCAGGTGCTCAACCGCGCCGGCCGAGCGCCGGTGCACCATGGCTCCAAGCCCAGCCGACCCTCGGCGGGGCAGGATCACTCCTTCGGCTCCAAAGGCCGCGGCCGATCGCAGGGCGGCGGCCAGGTTTCCTACATCGGTGACCTGGTCGAAGGCCAGCAGCAGCCCAGGCGGCGGCTCACTCTCGAGTAGCTCCTCCAGCCCCATCGGAGGCGAACGCACAATCCATGCTACGACTCCCTGGTGGCGGCCACCCACCATTCGGTCGAGCTCCGGACGGGGCCGGCGTTCCACCGGGATGCTAGCGCCTAGCGCCATGGCACGAATTTTCTCCAGCGGCGGGCTTAGTCTGCCCTCGACCAGAACCACGCGGCGCACACCGCTGCGGGCGGCGCGCAACGATTCCTCCACCGAATGAATCCCGCCAACCGGGTGCTCGGCCTTCAAGCTGTCAACGCCCTTCCGCAACCTCCACCAGGGCCACGGCCTGAGCCGAGATTCCCTCGGCCCGGCCCTCGAACCCCAGCCGGTCGGTGGTCTTGCTCTTCACCCCGACGAGGCCGGGCTCCACTCCCAGCGCCCCGGCCAGGTTCCGCCGCATCGCCTCCGCGTGGGGCGACAGCCTGGGCTGCTGGGCCACGATCACTGAATCGACGCACGTCACTCGCCCCCCGTGCTCTCCCACCTCGGCGGCCACCCGCCGAAGCAGATCCAGGCTATCCGCCCCCTTCCAGCGCTCATCGCTGGAGGGGAAGCGGCTTCCCAGATCGCCTAGTCCCAGGGCTCCCAGAAGGGCATCGGCAACGGCGTGTGCCAGCACATCCGCATCCGAATGCCCCACCAACCCCCTGTCGTGGGGCACCCTCACGCCCCCCAGGATCAACGAACTGCCCGCCTCGAGTCGGTGGGCGTCATACCCAATTCCAATTCTCAGGGTCATCAGGTCACAATCGAGACGGCGAGCGCCCGGGCCAGCCGCAGATCTTCCTTCCAGGTCACCTTGAAGTTGAGCGGCGATCCTCTCACGAGCTTGATCCTCACACCGAGACGCTCCACCAGCGCGCTATCATCCGGGACCCGCGCCGGCTTCCTTCCCGAGTAGGCCCGCCGCAGCAGGGGTACCCGGAACCCCTGCGGTGTCTGCGCAGCCCACAGGCGATCACGAGGCACGGTCCCGCCTACACGGCCGGCACGTCCCTCGCGTTTGAGCGTGTCGCCCACCGGCATGGCCGGAACCGCTGCTCCGTACCTCCGCGTGGCTTCGATCACACAGCAGATGATCTCCCGGCTCACGAAAGGCCGGGCCGCGTCGTGCACGAGCACCACTCCGTCGTGATCCACCCTATCCAGTCCACGGGCCACCGAGTCGCAGCGTTCCCGGCCTCCCGCTACAGCGCCGCGCAGCTTCCGGAAGCGCCGGCCCAGCCGCTTCCATCTCTGTTGTTGCGCGCGGGGCAGCACCAGCCAGATATCGTCCACCGAGGTGACCGATTCAAAGACCGCCAAGCATCGCTCAAGCAGGCTCCAGCCTCCCACAGAGATAAACTGCTTGGGCACCTGCGCCCCCAGCCGCCGGCCACGGCCCGCCGCCACGATCAATACCGACACCGCCCGGGAGCAGTCCACCCCCCCCTCAGATTTCCAGAATCTCTTTCTCCTTGCCCTTGGCGAGTTCGTCGATCTGCTGCGTGTGGCGATCGGTGAGCTTCTGGATCTGCTCCAGCGACCGGCGCTCGTCATCCTCGGAGATTTTCTTTTCCTTGAGGAGCTTCTTGAGTTCGTCATTCGCCTCGCGCCGTACCTGACGCACCGCCGTCTTGCGCTCCTCGCCCAGGTGGGCCACCTTCTTGGCGAACTGCTCGCGCCGTTCTTGTGTCAGTGGTGGGATCGGAATGCGTACGATCTTGCCGTCATTGCTCGGATTCAGTCCCAGATCGGCGGCCCGGATGGCACGCTCCAGCGGCTCGAGCATGGCGCGGTCCCAGGGTTGGGCGACGATCATCTGCGGCTCGGGAATGCTCAGGGAAGCCACACCACTGAGCGGCGTCTGCTGCCCGTAATAGTCGACCGTCACTCCATCCAGGATTGCCAGCGAGGCCCGGCCGGTGCGCACGGTGGCCAGCTCTTTGCGGAATCCTTCCGCCGAGGCGTGCATTTTCTTCTCCGCCCTCGAATGAATCTCCTTTTCTGGCATCGCTCGTCACCCTCGTACCAGGGAGCCGATGCGCTCGCCTAGTGCGGCGCGGCGTATGTTCCCCTTCTTCCATAGATCAAACACCACGATTGGCATGTTGTTGTCCATGCAAAGAGAAATGGCCGTCGAGTCCATCACCTGCAGGCCGCGCTCGAGAATCTCCATGTAGGAGATCTCTTTGATGTGCCGGGCTTTCGGGTTCTTGACGGGGTCGGCGTCGTATACGCCGTCCACCTTCGTGGCCTTGAAGATGACCTCCGCGCGGGTCTCCATAGCTCTGAGGGCGGCGGCGCTGTCAGTCGTGAAGTAGGGGTTGCCCGTGCCAGCGGCGATGATGACGACCCGATTCTTCTCGAGGTGGCGGATAGCACGCCGCCGGATATACGGCTCAGCTACGGAGCGCATCTCGATGGCGCTCATGACCCGCGTAGTCACTCCTGCTCGCTCGAGTGCGTCCTGCAGTGCCAGGCTATTGATAACCGTGGCCAGCATGCCCATCTGGTCAGCGGTTACACGATCGATGGCGCGCGCCTGCTCACTGTTGCCGCGGAAGATATTTCCACCGCCGAGCACGATGGCCATCTGCAAGCCGAGACCGTGGACCTCCTTGACTTCCTCCGCCACGAGCTCGACCGCCGCGGCGTCAATGCCTGTCTCATGTTGACGCCCCAGCGCCTCCCCGCTGAGCTTGAGAAGGATGCGCCGATATCGGGGAGATTCCATCGAGCCCTCCACTCAGGCCTGGGATTCTCCGTCCGCCTGCGGCTGACCGTCCGCCTGGCCTTCACCCACGCCGTAGCGTACGAATCTCCTGATCTGCACGTTCTCTCCGACGCGCGCCATGAAGTTGGCGAGCAGTTGCTTGACCGTGATGCTCGGATCACGCACGTGCGGCTGCTCGAGCAGGCAGGTCTCGGAAAAGAACTTGTCCAGCTTGCCGTCGACAATCTTGTCGGCGATGTGCTCGGGCTTCCCGCTCCGGATGACCTGGGCCTTGAAGATCTCGCGCTCCTGCGTGATGACCTGTGGCGTCACCTCTTGGCGGGACACGAAACGCGGCTGGGTCGCCGCCACCTGCATGGCGATATCCTTGAGAAGCTCCTGGAACTCCGGGGTGCGCGCCACAAAATCGGTTTCACAGTTCAACTCCACCAGGACACCGATGCGTCCCCCCGCGTGGATATAGGAGCCGACATATCCCTCGGTGGTCTTGCGGCTCGCCTTGCGGGCCGCGGCCGAGAGTCCTTTTTTGCGCAGGATCTTGACCGCTTCCTCGAGGTCTCCCTCGGACTCGCGCAGGGCAGTCTTGCACTCCATGATCCCCACGCCGGTCTTCTCCCGCAGTGTCTTCACGAGCGACGCATCAATTTCCATTGCCGCGGAATCCTTGTACACAACCCTGCCCCTGCTGCATCGGAGAGGTCTTGGCGGTTCAGGTAAGGCCGCCGACAGGTGCGTGTGGGTGTCTTACTTGACTATAACCGCGCCCTCGGAGCCGGCCTCCGCATCCCCGCGCTGGCGGGTGGTGCCTTCGTCGCGACGGACGGCAGCGGCCACGCGGCCCCGGGGGGATTCTGCGGCCTTCTCCTTGGGATCGCCGGAGACGTCTCTCACACCCGCGGGGAACTGGCCGTCGACCTGGCCGGCATCTTCCCCCTCTTCCGAGCGTCGGCCCTGCAGGATGTTCGTCCCCTCCAGCACGGCATCCGCCACACGCGCGGAGAAGAGGCGGATGGCGCGGATGGCGTCGTCATTGCCCGGGATCGGGAAGTCGATGCCGTCCGGATCACAGTTCGTATCCACCACCGCGACCACGGGGATGCCCAGCTTCAGGGCTTCCAGCACCGCGATGCGCTCCTTCTGGGGATCGATGATGAATACGGCATCCGGCAGTGAATCCATCATCTTGATACCGATGAACGCCCGGTCGAGCTTCTGGCGCTCCCTGTCCATGCGAATGCGCTCTTTCTTGGTCAGCTTCTGCGACTCGTCTTCAGCGGAGAGGATCTCCTCCAGCTTGCGCAGGCGCTGGATGCTCTTGCGGATCGTGCGGTAGTTGGTCAGGGTGCCGCCTAGCCAGCGCTGGGTGACGAAGTACATATTGCAGCGTTGGGATTCCTCCCGGATAGCCTCCTGCGCTTGGCGCTTCGTGCCCACGAACAGCAGGCGGCCTCCCCTCGAGGCCAGGTCGGTGACGAACGAGAGCGCATCCCGAAAATAGTGCAGGGTTTTCTGAAGATCAATGATGTAAATGCCGTTGCGTTGGCCGAAAATATAAGGCTTCATCTTCGGGTTCCAGCGCTTCGTCTGGTGGCCGAAGTGGGCTCCCGCTTCGAGCAGTTCTTTAATCGAGACGGCGTTCAATGATTCCCCTGGGCTGATTAGCGCTTGGAGAACTGGAAGCGCGCCCGGGCCCCCTTCTGTCCGTACTTCTTGCGTTCTTTAATGCGTGCGTCTCGGGTCAGGAGACCCTGCTTGCGAAGCTCGCCCCTGAGCTCGGAGTTGGAAGCGAGCAGGGCCCGGGCCAGCCCGTGGCGGATGGCTCCCGCCTGCCCTGCATGACCGCCCCCGCGCACGGTCACCAGCGTGTCGAAACGCTCAAGCGTCTCCGTGACCACCAGGGGAAAGCGAACCGCGGTGCGGAGAATGGGGTTCTTGAAGTAGGTGTCGGCCTCACGGCTGTTCACCAGAAACTTCCCGGTGCCCGGACGCAAAAACACCCGCGCCACCGCGTTCTTGCGCCTACCCGTACCGTAATGCTCCACCTCGCTCAAGCTACGACCTCGACATTGCGCAGACGCCTGCCCGGGGCCACCCGCACGGGCTTCTGGGCGGCGTGCGGGTGATCCGGCCCGGCGTAAATCTTGAGGCGCCGCATCAGATGCTTGCGGCTGCGGTTTCCGGGGAGCATTCCCCAGACCGCCCATTCCACGATCCGTTCCGGGTGGCGCTTCCGCACCTCTGCGGCCGTCATCTCGCGAAGGCCGCCGGGGTGGCCGGTATGCCAGCGATACAGTTTCTTCTGCTCCTTGGCGCCGGTGAGCCGCACCTTGTCTGCATTGACCACCACGACGAAGTCACCAAAATCGCGAAACGGCGTAAACGTGGGCCGATCCTTGCCTCGCAGAAGATTGGCAATGCGACAGGCAAACCTGCCCAGAATCTGACCCTCGGCGTCAATCAGGACCCAGCGAGGCGATTCGGGGGGCTGCGGAAACGGAGTAGATCCGTCCTGAAAGCTCACGCCCAGAAAACTTCCCTTGGCACAGTCGCTAACTTTTATCAGAGGTACCAAATTCTGTCAAGAGGTTTAAAGCGGGCAGGTTACAATCGTTCCATGATGCCACCCCAAAAACCGTACCGGGCCCTGCGCGCGCCCTCCGGAGTGCGGGCCATGTTCGACCGCATCGCCCCCCGCTACGACCTGCTCAACCACCTGCTGAGCTTCGGAATCGACATCGCCTGGCGCCGCCGTTCCGTCCGCGTGCTGGCCCCTGGCGCTGGCGAGCGGGTGCTCGACCTGTGCTGTGGCACGGCCGACCTGTGCCTGGCACTGGCTGGGAGTGGGGCACAGGTTATTGGTGCCGACTTTTCCCGGCGAATGCTGGCTCTCGGCCGGCGCAAGGCCCGCCGCCGCCGCTCCACCGTGTCTCTCTGCGGTGCTGACGCCCTGGCACTACCGTTCAGCCCTGCCTCTTTTGACGCCGCCAGCGTCGCCTTCGGGGTGCGCAACCTGGCGGACCCGCTCGCGGGCCTGCGCGAAGTGCGCCGGGTCCTGCGGCCCGGAGGGCGCCTCCTGGTGCTGGAGTTCACACCGCCCCGGCGACCCCTCATTCAGCACGCTCACCGGCTCTACCTGCGCACCGCCCTGCCGGCCCTCGGTCTGCTGGTGGCGGGTGACGCCGATGCCTATCGCTACCTGGCGAAATCGATCTCGGCGTTCTACGAGCCCGGTGCATTCGTCCGGCTGCTCGGCGAGGCGGGGTTCGAGCCCTCGACCCCGATCGAGCTCAGCGGAGGGATCGCCGCAATTTACCACGCCCGTGCCGTCGGCGAGCCGGCGGCTTCCGCCTCGAGGTCGCCCGTCGCCTGACCGGGGTCCTGTGTCTGGAGGCCGTCCTGCCACGGCCTGGGGTTCTGCCTCGGGCCGCCGCCCCGTGGAGAAGAGCCATCAGTGCTTTCTGGGTGTGCAGGCGGTTCTCAGCCTGATCGAAGATGACCGAACGATCCGAGTCGGCTACCTCGCCGGTGACCTCCTCGCCGCGGTGCGCCGGTAGACAGTGCATGAACAGGGCGTTCGGACCGGCGGCCTCCATCACCCGGGAGTTCACCTGGTACGGCCTGAACGTTGCCCTGCGCGATTCCGCTTCCGATTCCTTTCCCATGCTGGCCCACACATCCGTGTAGACTGCATCGGCACCCCGGACCCCCTCCTCCACGTCGAGTCCGGTTTCGATGCGGGCGCCAGTGGCCTTGGCCGCCTGCCGGGCCTGCTCGACGATTTCAGGGTCCGCTTCATAGCCCGGCGGGCTGATCGCCCGCACATGAACCCCGAGCCGGGCCCCGCCAAACATGAGCGAGTAGGTCACGTTGTTGCCGTCACCGACGTAGACGAGCTGCAGACCTCGCAACGATCCACGATGCTCTCTCAGCGTCAGAAAATCGGCCAGCGCCTGGCAGGGATGCAGCTGATCGCTGAGCGCATTGATGACCGGCACACCCGCATGATCCGCCAGATCGATCACTTTCTGGTGCTCGAACACGCGCGCGGCGATCAGATCGACCCAGCGCTCCAGGTTGCGGGCCACGTCAGGCACGCTCTCGCGCACTCCCAGGGAGATATCACCAGGGCCAAAATAGAGCGACGCCCCACCGAGCTGGGTCATGGCGATCTCGAACGTGGCGCGCGTGCGCAGCGACGGCTTCTCGAAGAGCAGTGCCAGGGAGAGACCGGACAGGGCGCGGCGGTAACGGCCCGGGGATCGCTTCATGGCGGCCGCCAGATCGAGAATCTCCTCCAGCTCGGCAGCGCTCAGGTCGATGAGAGAAATGAGATCGGTGGCTTTCACGCGGTGCGCCTCCGGTGTTCCCGTCCCGGAGCCGGCACGAACCGGGTCCCGCCACGGCCCTGCAGGGCCCGCGGCAACCCCCGCACCGAGGTGATGATCGCCTCGCCGCGGACACGTGCCATATAGTGCAGGCAAGCCTTCACCTTCGGCCCCATGCTGCCGGGCGGGAACTGCCCCGCCCTCAGATAGCGGCGCGCGTCCCGGAGCCCCATGCTGGAGACGGGGCGCTGTTCCGGTTTGCCGTAATCAAGGACCACCTGGTCCACATCGGTAAGGATGACCAGCTTCTCGGCATGGAGCTTGGCCGCCAGGAGCCCCGCCGTGAGATCTTTGTCGATGACCGCCTCCACGCCGCTCCACTCGCCTCGGGCGGACCGCGCCACCGGGATGCCACCCCCGCCCGCGGCAATCACCAGATGCCCGCGTTCAAGGAGTGCCCGGATAGTCTCCAGCTGCAGCACCTCCACCGGCCTCGGTGAGGGAACGACCCGGCGATAGCCGCGCCCCGCGTCCTCCACCATCGGCCAGTGCCGCTGGCGCCTCAGGGCCCGGGCTCTGAATCTCGTGTAGAACGGGCCGATCGGCTTGCTGGGCGCCCGCAGGGCTGGATCAGCCCGGCTCACCCTGACATGGGTGATGATCGAGGTCACTGGCCGCTGGAGCCCGGCCTGTCCCAGAACCGTTCTCAGGGCCCGCTCGAGAATGTAAGCAACGCTTCCCTCCGATTGAGCCACGCACACGTCCAGGCTTTGGGAGGGAACACGAGTGCTCGCTTCTTCGGCCTGGATCAGAATCTGCCCAACCTGGGGCCCGTTGCCATGGATCAGAAGCAGCCCGGCACCGGTTCGTGCCAGAGGCAGGATTCCAGCGGCCAGATCGAGAGCACGGCGCTGCTGCTGCTTCTGGGTGCCATCCTCACCGCCGCGGATCAGGGCGTTTCCGCCAAAGGCGACGACCAGGATCCGGGTTCGGGCGGCCGGCATTGTAACTCGGAGCAGGCTTAAATTCAGCCAAGAACCGGCTTCAAAACGCTCGTCAGGCTCGGCTCGCCGCGCTCCACCAGATTGTAGCTCACGCGGTGGGCCGGCCGCGGGAAGCGAACCAGGCGGCGAAGGTCGACCGGCGTGCCGATCAGAATGACGTCACAGTCCACGCGCTGGATCGTCGCCTCCAGATCGGCGATCTGCTCGGCCCCGTAACCAACAGCCGGCAGCACCGGTCCGAGGTCCGGGTACTGGGAGAAGGTTTCCGCCACCTTCCCGACCGCCACATCACGCGGGTCGACGAGCTCACTGGCCCCCTGCCGGTTGGCGGCAACCGAAGCCGCCCCGTATTTCATCCCGCCGTGGGTGAGGGTCGGCCCGTCCTCGATCGCCAGCACGCGCTTGCCCGCGATGCCGTTGTCAGTGTCGAGGCTGATCAGGGAGTCGGCCTCCACGATCGTAGCGCCGGGGTTGACCTCACGAATCGTCTCTCTCAGCCGCTTGACGTTCTCGGGCGCCGCCGAGTCGACCTTGTTGATGACGACACAGTCCGCCCGGCGGAGGTTCGCCTCACCCGGGTGGTAGCACAGCTCGTGTCCGGTCCGGTGCGGATCGACCACCACGATCTCGATGTCGGCCCGAAAGAACGGCAAATCATTGTTGCCGCCGTCCCAGATGACCACGTCCGCCTCCGCCTCCGCACGGCGCAGGATCGCCTGGTAATCGACGCCGGCGTACACCACCGTGCCGCAGGTGATGTGAGGCTCGTACTCCTCCATCTCCTCGACCGTGCAGTCGTGGCTCTTGAGATCCTCGATGGTCGCGAAACGCTGCACCGTCTGGCGCGCCAGGTCACCGTATGGCATCGGATGCCGCACCACCACGACGCGCTTGCCCGCCTCACGCAGGATCTCACACACGCGCCGGCTGGTCTGGCTTTTTCCGCAGCCGGTGCGCACAGCGCAGATCGACACGACCGGCACGCTGGCCGAGAGCAGCGTGCGCTCCGGCCCCAGGAGACGGAAATCGGCGCCGGCGGCCAAGGCACGCGAAGCCAGGTGCATGACGTGCTCGTGCGAGATGTCGCTGTAGGCGAAGACCACTTCGTCGATCTCGAGATCTCGGATGTGCTGCTCGAGATCCTGCTCATCCAGGATCTGAATCCCCTCCGGGTAACCCTCCCCGGCCAGCTCGGCTGGATAGCGGCGGCCCGCGATGTCCGGAATCTGGGTCGCGGTGAATGCCATGACCTGGACTTCAGGCCGCCCCCTGAAACACGTATTGAAGTTGTGAAAGTCGCGCCCTGCGGCGCCCAGGATCAGAACACGCGTCGGTTTCATTCCGTACCACTCCACCGGGAGGGAATGTGCTGGCGCCCCGCGCCGGCGGCTTTCCGGTGCGAAGCGTTCATTCGCCGTCTGAGGTCTAGAGCAAACCTAGTATATGGGACCTCGGCGGCGGGTTACAACGCCCCGGCGCCGCGCCCGGGGCTCAGAGGCCAAGATCGCGGATCTTGTTCAGGAGGGTTTTGTACGAGATGCGCAGCAGCTCGGCGGCACGCGACTTGTTGCCGCCGGCGGTGTCCAGCGTGGCCCGGATGCGGGCGCGCTCGGCCCAGGACTGGGCCATGCGGGCTGCTTCCTGGAGCGGTCCCGGCAGCTCGGCCGCCGCCAGGATAGCGGCATCGACCTGGGCATCCGGGTCGGCCAGCAGGCCCAGGTGCTCCGGGAGAAGCTCATCCCCGTCGCACAGGATCACCGCCCTCTCGATGCAGTTCTGCAGTTCCCGGATATTCCCCGGCCAACGATACGCGGCCAGGGCAGCCAGGGCGCCCTCCGAGAGACGCAGCGGCGCCTTCTTCATCTCACGACACGACTTGGCCAGGAAGTGCTGTGCCAGAAGCGGAACGTCGTCGCGCCTCTCGCGCAGCGGCGGTACCGCCACAGGGAACACCGACAGCCGGAAGAAGAGGTCTTCCCGGAACTGCTTGGCCTGCACGGCCGCCTGCAGGTCGCGGTTCGTGGCCGCCACCAGGCGCAGGTCGACCTCGATGGTGCGCGTGCCACCGAGCCGCTCGAAGGAACGCTCCTGGATCACCCGCAGGACCTTGGCCTGCACCGCGCTCGACAGATCGCCGATCTCGTCCAGGAACAGGGTGCCGGCGGCTGCCATCTCGACCTTCCCGGCCCGCGTCTCCCCCGCCCCGGTGTAGGCCCCTTTCTCGTGGCCGAACAGCTCGTTCTCGAGCAGCGTGTCCGGGATGGCGGCGCAGTTCAGAGCCACAAACGGCAGATCCTTGCGGCCGCTCAGATCGTGGATGGCGCGCGCGAACAGCTCCTTGCCGGTGCCGCTCTCTCCGGTCAGGAGCACGGTGGCCTCGGTGGATGACACCCGGCGCACCTTGTCCATGACCTCTTTCAGGGCGGGACTGCCGCCGACGATGGTCCCGAAGCCGAGACGCTCGGCAATCTGCTCGCGGAGGTTCTGGTTTTCGCTTTCGAGGCGCCTGTGTCCCAGAGCGCGATCCAGCACCAGCATCAAGTGATCCGGATCGACCGGCTTGGAGAGGAAATCGAACGCCCCGACCTTCATCGCCGCCACCGCGTCGCCGATCGTGCCGTACGCCGTGAGCATCACGACCGGAAGATCGGGATCCTGCTCTAGGGCGCACTTCAGGACATCGTGCCCGCTGCCGCCCGGCATCTTCAGGTCGGAGAGTATGAGTTGGAAGCGATCGCTCTCAAGGCGGCCGATCGCCTGGGAAACGTTCGCCGCCTCCTCGACGGCGTACCCTTCCGCCTCCAGGCTCTGGCGCAGCATGCGCCGCAGGTTCTGCTTGTCCTCGACCAGGAGGATCCGGGTCTTCTGAGCCTGTGCCTTGGTCATCTCACTCGAACTTGAGGTCCGTCCCGGCCACGGTCAAGCGGCACCGGGCCGAGCTGATCCACTAACTTCATTTATTTCAGCTAATTGGTGGGAATCCCGGCGGTGCGGAGGGCTTCCTGCGCCTGGCGGCGCTCCAGCTCGACCGCCCGGCGTGCGGCCTCGAGGGCGCTCCGGGCCTCGGCCAGCTGGGTTTCGGAGCGCGCCAGCCTCTGGACCCCGTCCAGGCCGGCCTCCGCCTCGGCGTCCGCCGGCTCGAGCTCGACCCGGGGCATGAACGGGTTCTGCGCCGAGGCCAGCTTGCGCTCGAGGTAGGCCAGGCGCTCCTCCAGCTCCCGGACCTGCTCCTCGGCCACCTGAACGCGCCCCTCCCAGTGCTCCCGGCGGCGCTCATTGTCCAGCCGCTGGGCCAGCCATTCCTCCTCGGAGAGATTGGCCCCCGGAGGCCAGACAGGCTCTTTCTTGGCCCAGGGGTCATATTTCTTCTGGGTCTTGGCGGTGGCCTTTCCGGTCTTGTCCCGCTTAGCCTGGGGGGTCGGCATAGGCTGACCGGCAGGACCAGGCGTTCCAGGGGCGGCCGCCGGGGTCGCTTTCGGCCCCTTTTC
>JAPUKU010000196.1 GCA_027295505.1 Acidobacteriota bacterium | reverse complement strand
CGGGAAAAATCCTGCGCGGCACGATGCGTAAAATTGCCGACTCGGAACCGTATCGCACACCCCCCACCCTCGACGATCCGGACATCCTGCCCGCCATTGTCACGGCTCTGCAGGCGCTGGGTTACGCGAGAGTGGATCAATCCGGCGCTCAGCCGGCGGTCTAGGGGGCCGCGGCGCGCATGGCGTCGCGTTTGGCCCGAAATTCCGTTCCCTCGCGCCAGTTCGGCCACCGGCTCTCCGTGGAGAGCCGGTGGCCGACCCGG
Source organism: Acidobacteriota bacterium (assembly GCA_027295505.1). GTDB lineage: Bacteria > Acidobacteriota > Polarisedimenticolia > JAPUKU01 > JAPUKU01 > JAPUKU01. The sequence continues at coordinate 7,030 of JAPUKU010000196.1, read as the reverse complement.
AAGAGCACCTGGAAGTCCTGCACCGCCCCCGAAAGATCCCAGGCCGGATCGAATTCGTCCGAAGGCTTGTGGTAATGCTGGGCGGTGTACTCGTCACGGCGCGCCATCGACCAGGTTTCACCATGCTCGACATGATCGATGCCGGGGTCGGTGTAGAGCGATGGGATCCCCACCTTGGCAAGGGTGAAGTGATCGGAGCGGTAGTAGTACCCCTTCTCGGGTTCCGGATCGGGACGCACGGTGCGGCCCTGGGCGGCGGTGGCTTCAGCCACGTAGTCGTCGAGCTCCGAGAAACCGTGCCCGACGACGGTCAGGTCGTTCATCGGCCCCCAGATGTTGGCGCCGTCCATGTTGATGGCGGCGACGGTTTTCTGCGGCGGGTAGATCGGGTGAGTGGCGTAGTAGGCCGAACCGAGAAGGCCCTGCTCCTCGGCCGTGGTGGCCATGAAAAGGATAGAGCGGGGTGGGTGGGGGTTGAGAGAAGCGAAGGCCTTCGCAAGCCCGAGCAACCCTGCTGTCCCGGAGGCGTTGTCCATGGCGCCGTTGTAAATCGAGTCGCCCTGCAGGCTCGGATCCTTTCCGAGGTGGTCCCAGTGGGCCATGTAGATCAGGATCTCGTCGGGGCGTTCGCTGCCTGGCAGGAGCGCAACGACGTTCCGGGAGGTGGCGTGACGGATGTCGTTTCGAAGCGTGAGGGATGCACGAAGGTTCATCGGCATGGCGTGGAAGTCGCGCTCCAGCGCGCGGTGCTTGAGCTCCTCGTAGTCAAGCCCCGCTGCCGCAAACAGGGTTCGGGCCGATTCGAGGGTCAGCCAGCCTTCCACCGCAGCGCGTGACATGTTCTTGTCATCGCTGACGAGTCCAAACTGCTCCCCGCTCCAGCTGCCCTGCACCACCTCCCATGGATAGGCCGCTGGCTTGGTCTCATGCACGATGAAGGCTCCCGCAGCCCCCTGACGTGCCGCCTCCTCGAACTTGTACGTCCAGCGGCCGTAGTAGGTCATGGCGTTTCCGTTAAACAGGTTCTCGTCCTGGGTGGCGAAGCCGGGATCGTTGACGAGCATGACGACGGTTTTTCCACGCACGTCGACGCCCTGGTAATCGTTCCAGTCGTACTCCGGCGCCAGTGTACCGTAGCCGACAAAGATCAGGTCGGATGCGGAGATCCCGGTCTCTCCGATCACGCGCAGGGTCCAGGCCATGAAATCATCTCCGTAGCGGAAGCGGTGGGTTGTTTCCCCGCGGTCAATCTGCAGCACCATGTCCGCATGGGCGGTGAGGGCAACCAGCGGAACTTCCTGAAAGTAGCTGTCGCCGTTGCCGGGCTCGAGACCCAGCTCTTCGAATTCGGTCTTCAAATACTGAACAGTCCTGTCCTCGCCCGCCGAGGAGGGACCTCGCCCCTCGAACTCATCGGATGAAAGCACCTGGATGTGCCGCACCAGATCTTCCTCCGTGATAGCTTCCAGGGCCTGGTTCAGCGAGTCATCACCGGGAGCACAGGCCAGGGCGGTCGAGAGGGCCAGTGCCAGGACTCCCCGTAGGCGGGACATGGCCACGACAGGAGCGGGTTCGTGATGGTGTAGATTTCCAGGTGTGGACAGCGCGGACTGGCGCGGCGATCGAAACGAATCCATGGAGCCTCTCCTGCTTTAAGGGAAGTGTCGAGGGAGGTTAGTGCTGCGGCTCCAGTGCTGTCAAGCGCTCACGCTTGACACCCCTTCGGGTGCTGGCTAGACTGCCGTTTCTTCCTTTTCAGATGGTTCCGGCTCGAGTTTTCCGGATGCCGGCGGGAGTTATGCCATGGCGATCCTCACCACTCCAGTGATGCCGAGCAACGACTGCGCCATGAAGGAATGGGCCTGCATCGTGCAGGCTCTCCGGGAGGGGGTCCAGACTGTCGTTCTGCGCAAGGGGGGCATCGAGGAGGAGGGCGACTCGTTCGAGCTGAAGCGGGACGAGTTCTTCTTGTTTCCCACCTATGAGCACCAGACGCTCGAGGCACTGGCTCCGCGTTACCAGCGCTTCTATTCTGCGCCGCCGGAGGATCGGTCTAACCTCAGCATGGACACGTACGCTCAGGTGGTGGAAACGCATGCCCTGCGCAGGGCGAGCCACCTAGAGCCTTTCTCGCACCTGCACATCCTCAGTCACGATTACCTCCAGGAGCGCTTCCTGGCCAAGCCCGACGATCCGATGTGGTTGTTTGTGCTGCGTGCTTACCGCATGGGACAACCGCTGTCGATCCCGAACGAAACAGCGTACGATGGCTGCCGGTCCTGGGTCACTCTCAAGCAGGAGATCCCGACGGCATCGGCGCAGCCTGTGCTCTCAGACGAGCGCCTCGAGGAAGTGCTCGACTCGGTGAGAACGATCGTCTCCGCCCTGCCCCGATCGTGACACGTTTCAGGGGCGGAACGGGTTTTCAAACTCCTTCAGGCAGGTGCCGCACAGGCCCTGTTCCGGCCGCCAATCCGGAAAGCGGGCCTGTATCTCATCGGTGATCCAGGGGTCATCAGGATAACGGAGTTCCTGGTCTTCATGCGCACAGAGCGGGCAGTCTTCCATGGGCGGGATGCAGGCAGTTGGCAGGACGATCACATGAAAGTATAGCAAATGCATCTTTCGGCATCCTATCTTCCGCCACCGCGCCGGATTCGCAGTTGCTTGCGCCCCGCTCAACGGGCGGTGGGCGCGTTTCTCGCCCTGGGGCTCTCTATCTTCGGTCCCACCGCAGGCGCGGCGGGTGCCGAGACTCCCTACGATCTGGTGATTGTCAACGGCCGGGTGCTTGATGGAGCCGGAAACCCCTGGCACCGCGCCGACGTGGGGGTGCGTGACGGCCGCATCACGAAGATAGGGCGCCTGGAGCACGTTCTGGCCAGGCGGCGCATCGATGCAGCTGGACGGTTCGTGGCTCCGGGATTCATTGACCTTCTGGGACAGAGCGAGTACACCTTGCTGGTCGACGGACGATGCCTGAGCAAGGTGGCGCAGGGGATCACCAGCGAGCTGACGGGCGAGGGAACCTCCCCCGCCCCTCATAATGAACAGACGCGGCGCCGGGTCGAACACCGCGAGCAGAGGCGTGGCGTCCGTGTCGACTGGTCGGACCTCGACGGGTATTACTCGCGGCTCGAGCGCCAGGGTATCGGCATCAACCTGGGCACGTTCGTCGGCGCCGAGCAGGTGCGCCGTCTCGTCCTCGGGACGGGAAGTGAGCCTCCCACCCCGCAGGAGCTGGACGACATGATCGATCGGGTGGTGGACTCCATGAGGCAGGGAGCGTTCGGGGTGTCATCCTCGCTCATCTATCCTCCCGGATCGTACGCGGGCATCTACGAGTTGATCGCTCTTGCCGAGGCGGCAGGCCAGCTCGGTGGGATCTACATGACCCACGTCCGCGACGAAGCGGCCGGGATTGACGACGCCCTCACGGAAGCGTTTGAGATCGCCAGCCTCGCGAAAATTCCTGTGGAGATCTGGCACCTGAAGATCAAGGGACGGGAGAATTGGGGAAAGATGGGCGGTATCGTCGAGCGCATCAACGCCGCGCGCGCGGAGGGCCTCGACATCAAGGCAAATGTCTACCCGTACACAGCCTCCAGCACCACGCTGAGTGTGTGCGTGCCGCCCTGGGCTCAGGAGGGCGGCACGCAAACCTACCTGGCCCGGCTGAAAGATCCTGAAATTCGCGCACGGCTCAAGCGCGAGATCACCACCGATTACGACGGAACCTGGAGCAACGGCTGGAAATCGGCGGGCGGGGCGGAAGGGATCATGCTTTCCTGGGTCCACACCGAAAAGAATCGGCGCCACCGTGGCAAACGCCTCTCGGAAATCGCTGCTGAGCGGGGGGTCGATCCGCTCGATCTGCTGTTCGACCTGATTCTCGAGGAAGAAGATCGTGCCGGGGGAATCTACTTCACGATGTCGGAAGATGATCTCCGGCTGGCCCTGAAGCAGCCCTGGGTATCAATCATCACCGACTCGGAGGGGCTGAGCCCGGAAGGCATTCTGGCCGAAACCCGGCCTCATCCGAGAGCGTACGGTTCTTTTCCACGTGTACTAGGAAAGTACGTTCGCGAGGAGCGCCTCCTGAACTGGGAGGAGGCGATCCGGCGCATGACTTCCCTCCCCGCCTCCAAGGTTGGACTCCGGGATCGCGGACTAGTGCGGGAGGGATACTGGGCCGATCTGGTGGTGTTCGATCCCGAAACGGTGGCCGATCGCGCCACCTTCGAGAACCCCACTGAACTCCCCGTCGGAATCGATTTCGTGATGGTGAACGGCGAGATCGTGATGGAGGGGGGGCGGCACACAGGCCGCCTTCCCGGCCGCATCCTGAGGGGACCCGCTGCCACAGCCTCGCCCGGCACCCACGGACCGGCTGCCCCGAAGCCCTGAGTTCGGGCGTGACAGGCTGACGGCCGCGACATAAATTCCCTCCTGGACGGCTGGGGAGCGGCTGTCTCAGACACGCCGATGCCGGATCCGTCCACCTCCACCTCTCCTTCCCTGGCCGGGAACCTGTCGCGCTCTTCATCGGAGGCGACAGGGGGGCTCTCAGCCACCTATAATTTCGCGGTCAGCCTCGTGGCCCTCCTGGGGTGCCTGTCGCTCGCCTCCAGCTTTGCGGTCGGCACCTTCTTCACCAGTCACACCTTCATCGTCCTGGCCTTGTTCGCCCTGCTGCTCGGGCGGTCGGGGGTCTGGTTCGGGGTGCACGTGCGCCTATCAGCGCAGCCGGTATTTGTCCTCTCCGCCGCGCTCCTGATCGGCACACCGCAGGCCGTGATGGTGGCGGCCCTGGGGGCGTTCTCGATGATCGTTCTGACACGGCCCCGAATGCCCTTTCACCGGGCCGTGGTGCTGGCCACCGTCTCGCCGCTCGAGGCCCTGATCACGGGCTGGAGCTTCTCCCTGATGGGTGGGGATCCAGCCGATTTCCGGACGCAGACCCAGCTGGTGGCCCTGCTGGTGGCCTCGCTCGTCTATTACGGCCTGCACACGGGGCTTGCCGCGGTCTTTATGGGTCTCGAGGAGGGGAGCCCCACCCTTACCCTGTGGAGGGAGCGTTACGCCTGGCTACTTCCCAGCTTTCTGAGCATGGGCGCAGCGGCGGCCCTGGTCTCCGTTCTGGCTGAGTGGGCGGGCCTGCACGCTCTGGTGCTCCTGCTCCCCTTCGTGCTCTTCCTGCTGCAGGGGTTCAAGGTGCGGGCGGATCGAGACCGCCAGCGGGAATTCTTCCGACGCGAGCTTGTCCGGCTAAAGGAGGCCGGGCAATCCGCAGACGTGCCTGAGGAACCAGGTCTCTAGCGGGTGGTCCGGCCTCAGTGGCCGGAGTGGAGATCGAGGCGCGAGCCCAGGGGCCGGCGGGCCCATGCAGCTCGCCGTTCCGGGCGAGGCGGCGGGAAGTAGACGGCGGGGCGGGGGGGCTCCCGGACCGGACGGCGCGCTCGCGGCCGGGCCTCCGAGCGAGGCGGAAGATCGGGGCAGGGACCCTGCACGCTCCCACCGAATCCGATCATGCCCCCGTCGTGGCCAACCCAGGCGCCATCCTCGTACCATCCCCGGTGCATCCCGTGATAGTCGTAAATGTTCCTGCCGTCATCGATCCAGGCCACGCTCTGGCCTTCAAAGTCGACGATACGTCCCTGGGGAAGAACCCTGTAAACAGGACTCCCCTCCAGATCGTAAATGATATCGGTCATATTATCGCCTCGCTTACGGGTGCTCACCATGTTCCTCTGATCAGTAGCGGATGAGCGTCAGAACGTCAATCCCGGGAAGCCGCTTCCGCCCTCCGAGGTCGCTCAGCTCGATGAGGAAGGCGCAGGCGGTGACCTGTGCACCGAGCCGGCGGGCCAGCGTCACGGTGGCGGAGGCGGTACCTCCGGTTGCCAGAAGGTCATCGACCACCAGAACCTTTTCCGAGGCGCGCACGGCGTCGCGATGGACCTCCAGGCAATCTTTCCCATACTCCAGCGCATAGGGTTCGCTGATGCACGCGGCCGGCAGCTTGCCCGCCTTGCGAACCGGCACGAATCCCACTCCGAGCTCGACCGCGGCGAGCGCGCCCAGGAGGAAGCCCCGCGATTCGATGCCCAGAACTTTCGATATCTGGGCGTCACGGTAGGGGTTGCAGATCTGCTCAATCGCGTCACGCATCGCCTGGGGATCACCCAGAAGAGGTGTGATATCCCTGAAGAGGATTCCCGGTTTTGGAAAATCGGGGACGTCGCGTATCAGGCTCCGCAGGCGGGAGACGATCTTGGGATCGGCGGCGATCATCGGGTGATCTTGAAGTGGGTATAGGAACCGGTCGGCTCGACAGGCTCGGCGCTCACGCCCGTGACCTTTGACGAGGCGGGGCCGCGCTCGAGCCGAGCGCGCATCTGCTCGATTGCTTCAATATTTCCCTCGGCCCAGGCTTCCACGGTTCCGTCCGGCAGGTTCCGGACAAAGCCTCGCAGGCCCAGCGCACGCGCCGCCTCATACGTGAAATAGCGGAATCCTACTCCCTGGACAACACCACTCACTAGAAACCGACGAGCTGCATGCACAGCGGTTGAACGATATGGTCGGGGCGAGAGGATTTGAACCTCCGACCCCCTGGTCCCGAACCAGGTGCGCTACCAGGCTGCGCTACGCCCCGAAGCTATTTGTCTTCAACGGGATAAGTCTTATCGGCGGGGATCTTTCCCGCCTGGTTTTTGCCTCTTGTCTCACCTATTGCATCAGTTGGGATCACGCGAGCCCCGTCCGTCGATGCCATCGCCGCCTGAAGATGCCCGCTCGAGAATCGAATGTAATGCCGCTCCGCGATCGCCGCGCTGTTTCCCATCAGGGTCGCAATCGTCCCGAAGGACTGACCCGCTTCAGCGAGCCTCGAGCCGAAGGTGTGCCGGAGGATGTTGAGCGCTGAGCCCCTCACCCTCGGAATCCCGGCTCGATCGAAGGCGCTGATCACAGCTCGGGTGACGACGTGACGCTCCAGGGGCTTACCGTCGGAGTCACAGGCGACGAA
>JAPUKU010000195.1 GCA_027295505.1 Acidobacteriota bacterium | reverse complement strand
GGAACGATGCCTGTACTCTTGCTGGAAGAGGCCTACCAAGCGCGTCAGGAGGCGGCGCTAGGTAAAGTGCGCGCGCTGGGACTCAAAGTGGGCTGGATGGCGCAGCAGATCGACCGGGTGCGACCGTGGACGAGCCAGGTGATCAACGGGTCGCGGTATGGCGAAGAGACGCTGACGCTGATCGAGGACCTGCTGGCCCGGATCGAGGCCGGCGAGGTAGAGGCGCCGTGAGGGGAGAGCGGGAAAGGGAGAAGGGGAAATCGTAATCGTTGGGCGGTTTTGATCGTCCGAGCCTGTGAGGTGCTGTGAAGTCCTACCACGTTTTCATTCCTGCTCGGCTTTTCATGACAGGGGATCTGATCTCGATTCTGTATGAACCGGTTGTTCGCAGCCTGCTCTGCGAATACGCCCCAGGGGATTTCGCCGCGTTGTTGCGCGCGTTGTGGGGAGATGCCAGGGAGACGCTGGCACTCATTGGGGCATTGCTCGACGCGGTAGAGACCGGGAGGGAGGCGCCGTGATCGTTCGGGTATGTCGCAGGCGGGAGCGGCCGTACGTGGTGCTGGAGACGGCCACGCTGAGGCTGAAGAAGATCAGCTTCAAGGCCAGGGGGCTCTGGGCGATGTGCATGACGTACCCGGATGATTGGGAGTTTCGGATGGATCACCTGGCCTCGATGAGTGAGCACGATGGCAAGGGGGCCGTGCGTAGTGCATTGAAGGAGTTGGAGGCGAAAGGGCTTGCGGCCCTGGAGGAGGTTCGTGGCGATGGAGGGCAGATGGCCGGGAAGCGGTGGGTGATCTACGAGAGTCCGGATCTGAACCCGTCTTGTCAGAGGCAGGGCGGGTTGTTTGATGTTGATGCAGTGGTCTGTGATGGGGGTGGAGATGTGGATAACTTTGGGGGAGCTGTAGAGGAATCTGGACAAAAAATGTCTCAAAATGACCGACGTGCAGGTTTTCCGAACGTCGGTTTTCCCGAACGTCGGTTTTCCCGAACGTCGGGAAATCGCACCCTACGTATTAATGATAAAGCACGAAGTAATGAGTATTCACGAAGTAATGATTTTCACGAAAAAGAGCAGCAGCAGCAAAAGACGTCGACGCTAGATCTTGGGGGTGACGGTGTGGCTGCGGTCGATGGATGCGGGTATGGTGCTGTGGCGCTGTCGTCGGGCGTGCCATCGCTTGCCGGTGTATTGCCTGCTGCTGCCTCTTTTGAAGATAGATCGGGTCTGCTGGAGGCGTTGGTAGCTCAGGGCGTGGATGAGCCGGTGGCAGGATCGTTGGTGGATGAGTTTCCAGCTGAGCATGTGCGGGCGATGTTGGAGCGGGGAGATCGGGAGGCAAAGACGCCGGGGTGGTACGTCAAGGCCATACGGGAGGGGTATCACTCGGCGCGAACGCTGGCCGTCTCTATGCTCGAGACCTACGATGAGGCCCTGGCGCGGTATCAGCAGTTGACGGGGGGAGGTAGCGCAGAGCGGCCGTTCACTGATTTCTACGCCGTGGAGCATCAGGAGGATGGATCGACGATGTTCCGTCGTTGGGAGGAAGGGATATGAGTGAGGCCCGCGCACCCTATCGAGCAGCTTCAGGCTTGTTGGTCGGGTTGGATCCGGGGGAGGAGACCGGCGTGGCGGTGTGTGATCCGAAGGCGGAGCGCTTAAAGTATGTGATGTCGCAATCGTTCTGGGTGGTGGTCTCATTGTTTGAGACGGAGCTTGGGCCGGAGACGCCAAGCGATGGGTCGTCACCTGGTCCGGTGGTACGGGTGGTGATCGAAGATGCGTGTGCTCTGCCGATATACGGTCGTCACGGCAAGGTACGTGGGGCGAGGCGGGATAAGTTGGCACGCAATGTTGGAAGGGTCGACCGGGAGACGCAGCTCTGGGTGGAGTATTTCGCTCGACGAGGGTATCGGGTGTTGTTGGTGGAGCCGTCGCGTGGACAGGAAAAGTGGGATGCGAAGACCCTCCGGCAGGTGACGCGGTATCAGGGACGAACGAATCAGCACGCGCGGGATGCGGCCCGGCTGGTATGGGGGCGCAGCGGTCGGGTGCCGGAGGGGATGGATCCTTGACAACGAAGCGTGCCAGGCATATTCACAACGCACCGCAGATGCCAAAGCCGGCCGAACATACCGCCATGGAGCTCATGCTGGAGGCGCTGGCCGACCGGATCGCCGCGCAGGTGGAGCAGCACCTGGGCGCCAGCCTGGCTGCGCTCGTCGAGGCCCGCCCGCCCGAGCTCGGCGGCGCACATATTGACACCCCGCGTGCAAGTGATTACGTTGAACCAGGCCCGCACAGCCCGCGCAAATGGTTCGAGCCCAAAGAACTAGCCCGGCGCTGGGGCTGGGGCGAGACCAAGGTCTACGAAATCCCCGAGCAGGAACTGCCGTACTGGAAGAAAGGACAGCTCAAGCGCTATTTCTGGGCGCACGTGTGGGCCTACGAGGGGCGCCTTTCATGGGATCAAGCCGAGGAGATCTATGCCTTTCAAGCACAAGCGGTCGAAGTACTACCAGATACGCCGGCAAAGCTTACCCGGATACGGTAGGTTCGGCCGCATCTCCACGCGCGTGACGTCGAAGTCGATCGCGCTGCAGATGAAGACCCTCATGCGGCAGATCGCCGAGCGGGGTCTCGAAGACCCGTCGTGGCACCGGCTCCTCGACGCGCTGAAGGCGAAAGAACTGACGCTTCCGGATCTATTGAAGGCCAAGAACGAGGGCCGCCTCGACCAGCTACGGATCATGGTGCAGGATCCGCTCTTGGGCGTGGCCATCGACGAGTACCTCCAGACGGATCCCGGCTACGCGACCGAAAACGGCCTGCGCATCCTCCTGGAGATGGCCGAGCGTGAGTTCGGCCCCGCGCCCCGGTTCGGCCTGCTCCGCTCGGGCAAGCACCTGACGCTGCTCTGCGCCCGGGCCAGGCGCGAGGGGGGTCGCCCGAGCAAGGAGCACCCGCGCGGCCGTCCGGTGGCTCACAACTCCGTGCGGCGTACGCTGTTGCTGTCGGCTTCGAAGCTGATCCGGTTTCACCTCGGCGCGGCGGCGCGCGATGCCATCTTCGCCGACGTCGACTTCGCGCGCAAGGACGACACGCGCGACGTGTGGCTCGACGCCGGCGAGTTCGCCCGGCTGCTGGAGGCCTGCGCGCCGTGGTTCTGCCCGGTCGTGATGACGGCCGTCTTGACCGGTGCCGACCGCAGCCCGCTGCTTCGCCTGCGCGTGCGCGACGTCGAGATCATCTACAACCGTGCCGGCGGGGCCTTCTCCGGGCAGATCTACCTGAGAGACTCGAAGACCGATGCCCGGCCGCGCTCGGTGGCGATCATCGATACGCTCTGCCGGGCGCTCCTGCCGCTGTGCGAAGGCAAGGAGACCGACGATCTCGTCTTCGACGGCCCGCCCGTGGACCGCTACGGTCATGCGCTCGCTCGTGCGCCGCTCAATGCCGACCAGGTGCGCTACTGGTTCGAGAGGGCGCGCGAGA
>JAPUKU010000194.1 GCA_027295505.1 Acidobacteriota bacterium | reverse complement strand
ACGCCTTCTTCTTCCTCGCGGGCCCGGCGAGCTTCCTCGAGCGCCTGCTCGGGGGGCACGTTCTTCAGCGAAAACGAGTAGGTCTGAGATTTCTGGTTGATGAGATCGACCGTGCGGTTGCCCAGGTAAACTCCGCGCTCTGTCTGGACGGAGATCTCATAGCGGCCCGGCGGCAGGTTGTCGAGCTTGTAGGAGCCGTTCCCCCCCGTCGGCGCGCTGGTAAACTCCTCGCCCGTGTCGAGGTTGCGCAACTTCACCTTGGCCCCCTCGATTGCCTGTCCGTCGTCGGTGAGGATCTTTCCCTCCAGCGATCGATCCGCCACCGCATCACCCTCCGCCGCCAGGGCAGGGGCGAACGAGCCCAGGGGCAGGCTCAACGCGGTCAGAACAACCAGGAGCTTTGACAATCTACCGAGCCTTCGCATCAGCCACCTCCAGAAAACCATCCGTGTCACGGTTCGTGACTTCAGGATCACGGGTTCAGGTTAATGGGTCTCTCGATCCTGGCCTGAACCCACGCATGCCGATCCGGCTTCCGCGCGGAGCCGCACAAGCAGGTCGTTACCAGAAATACGGGTATGAGCGGGTGACAGGGTACACACAGCAACCGTTCCAAGAGCCTGACAACATACCCCCCAGGATGCTTCAACTACCTGATTTCTTAGCGGGTTATATCTCAGGCCCTAACCGGGTGTCAAGCGAAACGGAAGGGGGGGCACGCTCTGCCCGGACAGGCCTACCGGCAGAGACTGCGGCCAGCTCACGGGCCGCACGCTCGACGGCCTGACGGCTGGTCAGGCGCGATTTCCAGCCCTGGGCGGCCAGGCGGCCGGGGTCCAGCCTGACCAGAGGCACATCGCCCGGCCAGCCGCGCTCCCCCCCGGTGAACTCGTAACGCACCCCATCGAGACCGAGCACCCGGCAGACGATCCCCGCGATCTCCCGCACGTCGAGCGTGTCGGAGGGGCTCAGGTTGTACGCTTCGATCCCCCTCTCAGTGTGCTCCAGGCTGTACGCCATCGCCCCGGCGCATTCGCTGGCATGGAGGTACGGCTTGCTCTGCCGCCCGTCGCCCAGGATCCTCAGCCGGCTGGGATCGCGTCGCAAGGCATGAACGAAATCGAACACCACGCCATGCGTCGCCTCACCGCCCACGATGTTGGCAGGCCTGAAGACGCAGGCTGCGAACCCGTAGCCGTGGCAGTAGGCGCTGATGAGCCCCTCCGAGGCGAGCTTGGCGGCACCGTAGAGCGAAACCGGCAGAAGCGGACCGTAATTTTCCGGAGTCGGCAGCTTCTCCGGCTCTCCATAGACCGCCGAGGACGACGCGAAACCGATGCGGCGGGCGGAGCCGGCCCGCATGGTTTCGAGGACCCGCTGGGTCGTCATGAAGCCGTGGCGAAGATCGAGATCGGGTGAGTCGAACGAGCGCCGGATGTCGGAGTTGGCCGCCAGGTGCAGGACGCGGTCCGCTGCGGCACAAGTGTTCTGCCACTCTCCATCGGTGAGAAGATCTTCAACCATCAGGCTGACGCGCGGGTGGTCCGTGAACTCGGGCGTGAGGCGCCGGCGCGCCGTTGCGGCCGCGTCCACTCCAGTGACGCGGTCTCCGCGCTCGAGGTAAAGCCTCGCGAGGCCTCGACCGATGAGCCCGGCCACTCCGGTGATAAAGATCTCCATGTTGTGCCGAGTATACACGCGGCCCGGCGACCGTTTTCGCAACGGGATAGGGGTTCAGACCTCTGAGGAATCTACGGCACTCCGCGACAGGGAGTCGGTGAGCTCGGTGGCCCGCGCGCAGAGGTTCTTGAGGGTACCGCCTCGACGCGGAGATTTCTGCTGTACGAGAACCACGAGCAGATCGAGCGCTTCCTGGACGACCCGCGCGGCGTCCGGGTGATCGTGCCCTGCAGCACGGGCACGCTGCCAGGCTTCGCTGAGCGCCTCGAACGCCGATCCGAGTACCGTGACGGCGGGCGCACCGTTTGATCCACCTGTCGCCTTGAGGCCGGCCCAAAACTGCTTCATTTCGGTCAGGCACACCCGGTCTCCCTCGCGGATACGCTCCAGGCAGGCTGCCGCTTCTGCGGCCAGGCGGATGACCTGCTCAGAAAAGCGCTGATCGTTCATGCGCTTAGAACTTATACGTCTGCCTGGCAGGCGGCAAATTCCGACGGAAGGGGGGGGACGCTCGCGTCAGGGCTCCGGCTGGAGCCACTCGCGGGCCTTCTGGAGGACCGGATCCTCGTCCCCGGAACCCTCTTCGAGGGTGACTTCGGGAACCACCCCCTGGCCATCCAGCGGGCGCCCGCTGGCGTCGAGGCTCCTGCTGGCCGTAACCAGCAGGGAGTAGCCTCCGGGGAGGAGGCGCACGGCCTGTGAAACCCCCTTCCCCCGGGTGACATCTCCCATGATGGTGGCCCGTCCGGTCGACTGCAGCATTCTGGCCAGTGCCTCGGCAGCGCTGGCCGTGTTCTCGTCAACCAGGACCACGATCGGCGCCTCGGAGTAGAGCCCGGCGTCCGGGCCGGCACGGATTTCATCGCTCCCCCCGCGTCTCTGCTCGACTCCCAGAAGTGTGTCGGGCTGAACCAGCAGCTCCGCCACCTTGCGCGCCTCGTCCTTGAGCCCACCCGGGTTACCGCGCAGATCGAGCACCAGCGCCGAAGAGTCCCCGAGCTGGGCCAGGATCTCTCTGACGACCGCGGCCAACCGGGGCGTCTGGAAATCTGCCAGCTTCAGGTAGGCGAGGTTCTCGTCCAGAAGTCTGGCAATGACGGAGCGATTTGCCTCGTTGGTGCGCCCGGCCCTGAGCTCCGGTGAGTCGGGGCGGCGCCAGAAATATTTCTCGAGGGTCTGCTCGGGTGTTCGAAGCCGCGTGTAGCGCTCCTCGAAAGCCGACAGCAACCGGGCGATTTCCGACAGCGCCCTCTCCTGGTCGCCCGGCAGCGCCCCGGCCCGCCGGCGCCACTGCCCCCACTGATGTGAGACGGGATCCTCGAGAAGAACCTCGAGGGCGAAGCTCCATGCCAGGTCGTACATCAGCCAGCCCGAGCGGGGAAGCTCTCCCCGCACGACATCCTCCGCCGCGCGCAGATCCCCGCGAACGGTGAGAACGTGTGCCAGCATCAGGCGGGTGCTGATCGTTCTTTCCCACGGATCGATGGCCAGCGCCGCGCGCGCCGCGCGCTCGGCGGAACCGAAATCCTCGAGGGCGGAAGAAGCCAGAGCGCGGGTGGCGAGAGCGTAGAGGTGGTCTGGCTGCTCCTTCAAAACGGCTCCGGCCCATTGAAGGGCTTTCTCTGGCCGGCCTTCCCGCATCTCCAGGAGAGCCAGCGCCAGGGACGCGAACGCGTAATCGGGTTCCATCTCGAGCGCGCGCATGTATTGCAGGCGCGCATCCTCCGGACGCCCCACCGCACCGAGCGCGTCGCCCAGGATCACCCTGACGCCCACGGCGGTGGGATGGCGGACCGCTTCGGCGATGAGCGCTTTGAGAGCTTTCAAACTTTCTGCGGGGTCTTGGGCCTTGAAGCAATCGAGCAAAGCTGTGCCAAGCGTTGTCGGCTGTGGCCCCCGCGTGACCGGCTCCCGGAGCGAGGCAGCGCTGCGTGTGCGCTTCTGTCGGCCGGCTATCGCCCCGTCCGTCCTGAGGAAGCTGCGAAGTGCCGTGTGGATTGCCGGGTTGTTCGGAAGGCGCTCGAGTGCCACTGTAAACACCTCTCTTGCTCCGGCACGATCCCCCGAGGCCTGGCGCAGGAGCGCAAGCTTCAACACCAGTCCAGCGCCTGATTCCTCCTCAATTGCCTGTCGGTGCACCCTGCGCTCGGCGCTCTCCAGCCTCTCCTCCAGCTGCACCAGCTCGACCCAGCGGCCGAGCCCGATCAGGTCGAGGGGATGTTGCTCGAGCAACCGCTCCCATACCTTGCGCTCCCGGGTGCTGTTGCCCCGCAGCTCCTCCAGCCGCGCCAGGTGCGCGTAGGCGGCGGTGCGTTTCGGGTCCAGGCGCACCGTCCGTTCCAGAAACTTTCGCGCCTCGTCCGGATGGCTGGCCTCGATCGCCGCCACGGCCGCTGCCAGCATCAGGGCTGCATCGTCCGGCCGCGCGCCCACCGCCCTCTTCCTGGCTTCAAGGGCCCCCTCGAGATCGATGGCGGCCCGGCGGGTGCGTGCCAGGTGCGCCCAGGCTTCCGCATCCGCATCGTCTCCGGCGACCTGTTCTCCCAGGAGCTGCAGCTCGACCTTGAGGCGCACGATCTCTTCGATGTGCTCGATGGCGGCCCCATCACCGGGGCGTTCCTCCAGGTACGAGTGCCAGGCATCGAGGGCGCCTTGCAGATCACCCGCCGCCCGCCGCGCAATCGCCAGGTGACCGAGAGCACGCCGCGAGGTCGGATCGAGCTGAAGGGCGCGCTCGTAACACTGAACCGCCTCCTCCCGGTGGTTGCCCCGTTCCAGGGCCTCTCCCAGCCCCACCCAGAGAACCGTCTCCCTGGCCGGGTCTTCGTTCAGCTCAATCGCGGTCCGAAACTGCAGCTCTGCTTCGGCCCACCGGTACTCTCGGAGGAGCAGGGTGGCGAGCACGACGCGGCACTCCAGCAGACTGGGATCGAGGTCAATTCCCTGCCGCAATGCCGCCAGGGCCTCACGGCGTCGGCCGTCCTTGACCGCTGCCCGTCCCTCCCGACACGCCTCGCGTCCCTGCGGATTGCTCACCACGACCGGCGACAGGAGCGAGTAGGACGGGATACCTTCCTGCGCATAGGCGCGCGGCAGGCCGAGCTGAAAGGCGGCAACAGCACAGGCCGCGATGACGAAATGTGGGAGAGAACGTGTGTGTGCTGAGAAACAGACGGCTGTGGCAGTACGGGCGGGGGGGTTCAGCGTGGCGGACGCTTCCACGGGTGGCGTGGATGTCGGCGACCCAGCAGGCTGAGGCGCATGTCCGCGCTCTCTACATTTTCGCGGAAAGCGATATCGGCGATCTGGCTCCGGGCATGCCGGGCGGTGGGCCTGTCGCATTCTCCGAGGCAGTTGAGAAGGAAGTTGATCTCGGCGCGCTTGCGATCGGTGATGTTCTTGAACCACGCGGAAAACCGACGGGGCCGCTCATCCCGCTCCCAGGAAATCGGGTAAGCGTAAGCTTCCAGGTAGACGTAGCGGCCGCTCTCGGAGTGACGGTAGCGGCATTCGAGGCCCTCAAAAGGCCGGCCCTGTAAACAGTAACGCCTCCACACCCGATCCACTCGCCCCAGGTCCTCAGGATGGATGTACGGCTCCCACCCTGGCCCAGCAAGAATTTCACGCCGTGTGCGCCCGACGTGGAGGGCAACGGCCGGGTGCATCTTGAGATACTCCTCGAACTCCGTGACTTCGTAGGCAATGACCGGGTGTCGCTCCCAGGGGCGGGCCGGATCAAAATGCAACTCGGATCGCTGACGCTCGAGAGCCTCGAGCTTGCGCTCCCGCCATTGAGGACTGAAACGAGAATAACCTGTCATCGAGCGGGCATCAGCCCGGCACGCCATCCCTGCCCCGCCTCTGGCGAGGCCCCTCGGGCTGCCGGGCGAAACGATCTCGCTCGCGCATGATAGCCCTCGCCCCACCGGCGGACAACCGTTTTTTTGAAAGGGCACGGCGCATCTTCTGTCTGGCCTGGTGCTCGATCTGGCGCACACGCTCCCGGCTGAGGCTGAGCTGGCTACCCACCACAGCCAGGCTGGCGAAGCGCCTTTCTCGAAGGCCGAACCGGGACTCGATCACGAAGAGCTCGCGTTTGTTGAGCGTCGACAGCGCGAAATTGACCAGCGAGTGGTTCTCGTCTTTGAAGAAGGCATCCTCAGGGTTGTCCACACGTCTGTCCTCGACCCTGTTCATGAGAGAACCGCCGGGAGTGAAGAACTCACCGCTCTCAAGAGGCACTTCCAGGATGCGCCGGCTCAAAAGCGCATCCACCTTGGCGCCCGACGTGCCCAGCTTGCGCGAGACCTCCTCCCGATTAGGCCGGCGGCCGAGCTGGCTCGCCAGTAGCGACTCCACCCGCTGGTACCGCTTGACCTGATCCAGGTGGTATGCAGGGACGCGGATTGTTCGTGTGTGCCTGAGCAGAGCCCGCAGGATCAACTTGCGAACCCACGCGGCCGCGTAGGTCACGAACTTCACGCCGCGGG
Organism: Acidobacteriota bacterium; assembly: GCA_027295505.1. Lineage (GTDB taxonomy): Bacteria > Acidobacteriota > Polarisedimenticolia > JAPUKU01 > JAPUKU01 > JAPUKU01. The sequence goes on along the minus strand of JAPUKU010000194.1, from coordinate 256 downwards.
TCGGATCGTAGCGCTTGGCTGCCTCTATGAGACCCAGGCAGCCTTCGCTGATGAGATCTCCGAGAGGAAGGCCGAGGTTGCGGTGCTCGCAGGCGACCTTGATGGCAAAGCCGAGATTGTCCCCGACCAGGCAATCGCGCTGAGATTGAGCTTCCGCACGGGGCCTGGCGGGGTACGCCGGTTGCGTTACTCGGCGGCTGAATGTTGCCGGTGGTGGTACGAGGTTTCTAGCCATGATCACCTCGCCACTCCTCAC
>JAPUKU010000193.1 GCA_027295505.1 Acidobacteriota bacterium | reverse complement strand
ATCCACACAACGGCGGGCCGTACGTGATGTGGAAGGGAACACCCTATGCTCACATCATGGTTCCGGTGCCCTAGAGGAACTGTCCTGGCGGCGAAATCATGAAGGTCATCCACTTTCTGGCGCTCGTCATCTTGCTCAATGTCCTTCGTTATCTAGTGGGAGGACCGATCGAGGCGGTGACCTTTCTTCCACACCTTTTCGGGGAGATGGAGAAGTACCCGACCTACTTTGCGACCGAGTTCACAGCCGTGGACTGGATGACATCGTATTTCTACAACTTCATGATGTGGCTGGCGGCAGTCTGGATATTTCATCTCCTGCGCCCCGCGCTCAGAGGGACGGATCTGAGGGTCAGCCTGAAAGTTTTTTCCCTGATGTGGCTGTTCTTTGCAAGCGTGAGCGCCGTCTACATGAACCATTACAGTCACCCGAAGATGTTCTACATCGTGAACATCGCAGACAGCCTCCTCGTATTCGGGTTGGTCGCTCTTGCCAACGGGCTGCTCTATCGATGGGTTATGGGTCGCTACGCGGCGTCCGGCGCTCCATCTGCGGCGGCCTAGCTACCGTCCTTCGCATTACCGGAAGGTGAGCTTCCGACCGGGTCGAAACCTGATCGTGCACAGGCAAACGATCGTAGCTATCCTAGCCCTTTCCGCCAGCGGGGTTCCGGCTGATGAGCCGGCCGGAGCGTTTGCCCGCAGTCTGAGCGCGGCAGCGATCGAGCGTACCTTCCACAGGGTGGTTTACGACGGGAGCTACAGGAGGATTCCATACCCGGGGGGTGATGTGCCCGACGGGATCGGGGTCTGCACGGATCTGGTGATCCGCAGCTACCGGCCTCTCGGAATCGATCTCCAGCAGGTGATTCATGAGGATATGCTCGCCAATTTTCAGGCCTATCCGCAGCGCTGGGGACTCACGGCGCCCGACGCGAACATCGACCATCGGCGTGTGCAGAATCTTCAGATGTTCTTCAGCCGCCACGGTATCGTGCTTCCCGTGACCGACGATGCGCGAAATTACCTGCCAGGCGAGCTGGTGACGTGGAGGTTACCCGGTGGCCGTCCCCATATCGGCATCGTCGTTGATCGCACCTCCGAGGACGGTCAACGACCCCTGATCGTTCACAATCTCACGAGTGGCCCTCGGCTGGATGACTTTCTCTTCAGACACCCGATCACCGGACACTACCGGTATGGCGAGCCCTAGCCCGAACCGGAATCCGGCGGGATCGTGGTATAGGGTCAAACACAGAACACCAGATCTGCAGGAGGTCCAATGAGCGATCCATCACGGAAGCCACGCATGGTAGGCCTGAACCATCTGGCCCTAGAGGTCGGTGACATCGAAGAAGCCCTTTCTTTTTATGGTGAGATCTTTGACTTCAAGCTTCGGGGGCGGGCCAGCGGTATGGCCTTCATTGACATGGGGGATCAGTTCATTGCCCTTTCGGCGGGAAGAAAGCAGGGTCCAGATCACGAGCGGCACTTCGGAGTGGTTGTCGACGACAAGGAGCTGGTGCACGCGCGATTGAAGAAAGCCGGAGCCGAGGTCCTGTCCGGATCGGGGCTGGACTTTAGGGATCCCTGGGGAAACCATGTCCAGATCGTCGAGTACAGTGAGATCCAGTTCACCAAGGCCGCCCCTGTCCTGCGGGGAATGGGGCTCACCGATCTGACCAAGTCAGAGGGCGCGCAGCGCCAGCTGAAAGAGAAGGGGCTGGTATGAAGCTCTACCGGGTGATCCTTCCGGTCAAAGGTATCGAGTCTGCCGTCCGTTTTTACTCGCAGGTGTTTGAGCAGGCCGGTGAGCGCGTATCCCCTGGCCGCCACTACTTCGAGTGTGGCGGCGTGGTTCTGGCCTGCTACGACCCGGTGGCCGACGGCGACGATCTGGCATCCGGTTGGGTCCATCACTCCAACCAGTACGTCTACTTCGCGGTTTCGGATCTTCCAGCAACATTGAAGCAGGTCGAGGCGGCGGGAGGGGAAATCGTTTCCACCATAGAGAGAATGCCCTGGGGGGAGACGCTCTTTTACGCTAGGGATCCGTCCGGGAACCCCATCAGCTTCGCGGATGAACGCACAACCTTTACCGGAGGCTCAGGAGCCTGATCACTACCCATTTGTGTACAGCGACAATCAACCAGACGTCTTCTGGTTTCCCCCACTTCTCTAAACGGTCGATAGTAATTCGGCCAGGATTCAGAACGAACCAGCGGTTGGATCAGGCGGGATAAAGATGCGCGACCAGGTCGGCGTAGCCGTTGTACTTGAGCGTGGGGCGTCTCTCCCCGGTGTCGATCATGCGCTCGCTGGCCTGCGACCAGCGGGGGTGGGGGACTTCCGGTTCAACGTTGGCCCAGAAGTCGTACTCGCGCGGGGAGAGCTCGTTCCAGAAGGTCGGCGGCCGCTTCTGGGTAAGCTCGATACGCACCACCGACTTGATGCTCTTGAATCCGTACTTCCAGGGCACGATCAGCCGTAGCGGGGCCCCGTGCTGCGGCGGCAGGTCGTGGCCGTAGATCCCGTTCACCATCAGGGTGAGCGGGTTCACGGCCTCTTCCATCGTGAGCCCCTCGAAGTAAGGCCACGGGTAGTGTGTCGGAGGGCGCTGGTTGGGCGCCTGCTTCGGGTCATGAAAGGAAACCATGCGCACGAATTTCGCGGATGAGAGTGGTTCGACCCGATCGAGCAGTGCCTTGAGAGGGAAGCCCACCCAGGGTACAGCCATGGCCCACGCCTCCACGCAGCGGAACCGGTAGAGCCGCTCCTCGATCGGCATCAGCCTGAGCAGATCGTCCAGGTCGAACGTCTGGGGCTTGCCGACCTTACCCGCCACCTCCACCGTCCAGGGCCGGCTGCGGAAGTTTCGCGCCAGCCCTGCGACCCGTTCCTTGATCTCGGAGAATTCCCAGAAGTTGTTGTAGTTGGCGGCGACCGCTTCAGGCGTCAGCGGGCGGTCGAGCTTGAACTGCGGATTGCGGGTGGCGTCAATAGGCCGGAGCGGAAGAGGCTTCGGGTCGTCCTCGGCGCCTGGAGGCTGGGCGCAACCGCCAAGAATCGCACCGGCCACGCCCGGGATCAGACCGGCGCCTGCGATCCCCACGCCGGTGCGTCCCATGCGCACCAGGAACTTGCGTCGATCGAGGAACGCCGCTTCCGGTGTGGGCCGAAGCCCCGGAATCTCCCACGGCTTGCGGATTCGGATCGAGGGTGCCACGGGCACTCATTCTAGCGGAGGCCGGTCCAGGTGGCCAGGATAACCGGCCGCCACCGTGCTCATCAGCTCAGGAGCTGGCCGAGATCGCGCTTCATGATGCCGTTGAGGATGATGGCGCGCATGATCTCCGAGGTTCCTTCCCAGATCCGATCCACGCGCACGTCGCGGAACAGGCGCTCGGCCGCGTAGTCGCAGCAGTAGCCGCGGCCACCGAACATCTGGACGACCTTGTCTGCCACGCGGTTGACCATCTCCGAAGCGTAAAGCTTCACCATCGACGCCTTGGCGTGCAGGACCTTGAGGTCGGTGCGTCCTGCGTCCTCTTCCCAGGCCGTCTTGTAGGTCATCATGCGTGCCGCGAAAAGCTCTGTCGCGCAGTCGGCGAGCATGAAGCCAATGGCCTGGTGCTCGTACAGCTTCTTCCCGAACGACTCGCGCTCCTCGCACCAGACCTTGGCCTCTTCGATGAGACGCTGGGCTCCGCCAAGACAGCGCGCACCGATGTGCAGGCGCTCTTCCCGGAACCAGGCCTTGGTCAGCGCGTTCGCCTCTCCGCGCTCGCCGAGCATCTGGGATTCGGGAACCTCGCAGTTCTCGAAAACAATCTCAGGGTGCTTGTCCGTGGAACGGTTCATGAATCGCGGGATGCGCTTGATTCGCATGCCGGGGTTGCCGTGATCTACAAGAAACAACGTCTCCTCGCCGCGGCCGGAAAGCGCGTGCACGATGACCGCAAGCCCGCTCTCGCCTCCGGTGACGAACCACTTCTCGCCGTTGATCACCCAGCGGTCTCCCTTCTTGACCGCGGTCGTCTTGAGGTTGGTTGTATCGGATCCCGCCTCCGGCTCGGTGATGGCGTAGGCTGTGGTCCACTTGCCGCGAAGAGCCGGTTCGAGGTACTTCTTGCGCTGCTCTTCATTGCACCGCAGGAGAACGTTGTACGGGCCGCCGATGTAGCCCCAGAGATGGTTGGTGGCGCGGCCGGCCTGCTCCTGGGCGATCACCTGCGCCAGCACCGATGAGCCCAACCCGCCCAGCTTCTTCGGCACGTTCATCGGCCACAGGCCGTCGGCGATGCTGCGTTCTTTGATCTTCTCGTGCACCCCATCGGGCAGTTCCTCGGTCTCATCCACATGCCGCTCGTGGGGGATGATCATCTCGTCGACGAATCGCTTCGCCTTTGCCTGCAGTTGCTTCAGTTCGGGTGACAGTTCGAAGTCCACGGGTGTTCTCCTACAGAACGATGGGCCGCAGGCTGCAATTCAGTCCGGCGCAGCCCCGCAGCGGCCGGCTCCAGACCGCCTGGCCGCGGTCGGTTGCATGGGAGAGAGTGCTTAGGCTGAGCCTTTATTCTACATTGGAAGGCTTGCTTTCGCGCCTTCGGCGATCCCACTGGGCCAACAGATAGATCACAGGGATGAGGGCCATGAGGTAGAGGGCTCCCCTGACCTCCTCCCAGCCCGTCGTGAACATGACGTAGAGGGCGATGGCGGTCGGAACCAGGGCCACCAGGATGATCACGGGCCAGCCGCCGGGGATGCGGAACGGTCCCCGAAGGTCGGGGCGCTTCCAGCGCAGGATCAACGGTGCAGCGAATGTCATGAGGTAGGCCGGCAGGGAGAACCACGTGCTCACGTACAACAGCTTCATGAAGCCCCAGAAGAACGTTAGGATGCTGTAAAAAATGGCCATGATGATGAGGAGGCGCGCCGGCGTGCCGTACTTCGGGTGAAGCTTCGCCAACCACGGAGGCAGCACCCCGTCCCGCGCCATGGAATACGGCATCCGCGAGATCACGATCTGCTCGCTGTTGAACAGCCCCACGTTGGAGACCATGGCGGCTCCCGAGGTCAAGACCATCAGGCCGACCCCGCCCAGAACGAAAGCCACGTGCGTGTAATGGCCGGTCCCCCAGGATTGCCAGTCCGGGGTGACGCTCAGCGCCACGAGCATCGGCGCCACGTAGGCGACCATCGACATTGGCAGCAGGATCGCAAGCATCTTGGGGAGATTGCGCTCGGGAGCCTTGATCTCTTCCGAGGCGCTTGCCAACCCGGCGTAGCCGGAATAGTTCCAGAGGCACCAGATGAGGGCGGCATTCAGCGCCGTGAGCCTTGGCACCTCCTCCGGTGTCATCGGAACCAGGGTTGAGAGATCGATCCTGGGCATGCCCAGCACGACAATCAGAAAGACCGGCACCAGCACGATGGCGCTCATGATCAGAGCGGCATGACCCATGCCTTTCATGCCGCGGATGTTCAAGAAGGTGCACCCCCAGATCACCACGAGGCAGATGCCCCAGGTGACCCAGCGGTTCGATCCCTCAAAAACCAGCGCGGTGAGGTACCCGGCGACAAGGGGAGGATAGAGCGCCGCATCGAGCACCCACGACATCCAGTCCAGGATGGTGAGCTGGAACGACCAGAAACGGTTGAGGGAGGCGCTGAACCACTTGTAGGAACCTCCCTGCAACGGCATCGAGGAGGATATCTCGGCTACCAGCAGGATGTACGGCACGGCCCAGATGAAAGGCATCACGAGCAGGGCGGCAATGGCCAGGCCCGGTCCTGCGTCCGGCACCATTTGCTCGGTGCCGTACGGCCCACCGACCAGCAGCACATACAAGGTCGCCAGCAGGGCGAGCGGGCCGAGTCCTCGGCGTAGCTTCATGCGTCGGTCCTCCGGGTGGGCGCCTGGAGAGCCGCCGACCCTGTTCTCAACAGTCCGTCGTCAGGTGCGAGGATAGAACGCCGCATCCTAGCACGCTATCGCCGGTTCCGTGCGAAACAGGCCTAACTTTACTCAAATAAGGGTATAATTGGTCATTGTACCCGACATTTTGAACTGGCAGCTCCGGCGAGAGCCCGGAAACGGAGGGGGACTCCTTGCATTTTGCACCCTTCAACGAGATCGGCGACACGCCCCACATA
>JAPUKU010000192.1 GCA_027295505.1 Acidobacteriota bacterium | reverse complement strand
TTTGCAGATTGTTTTTCCTGATAGTCGTTCCACTTGCGGCGGTAGTTGCGCGCCTCGACCAGCGCCTCGCGCAGCACGGCCGCGTTTCCCATCCGCGAGGCAGGGCGGCGCTTCTGCTGGGATCCATAGACACGCTTCGGGTTCTCCCCGAAAGCCATCTTCATCCCGGGCGGCGCCCCCTCGAACAACATGTCCTCGGCGGTTCCGCCGCGGAGCTTGATAACGGCTGACTGGCCGCCGATGATGTTGGCGCTTCCAGGAAGGATCTGCACCGTAGTGACACCGCCCGTCAGCGAGCGGGCGATTGCCGGATCTCCTCCGTGCACGGAGTCGATGGCCCGAACGTGAGGGGAGATCGGATCGGTCCACTCGTTACCATCGGCGTGGGGAGCCACCTCCGGAAGGGCGTAGATGCCGAGATGGCTGTGGGTGTCGACCAGGCCCGGCATGACGTACAGGCCGGTGCCGTCCACCACCCGGGCTCGCTTCGGGACATCGACCCCCTGGCCCACGTCCTCGATCTTTCCGTCGCGCAACAGAACGGTGGCGTTGTTGAGCACCGGGCCGGTGACAGAGATCACCGTGGCGTCCACGATCGCCAGGATCTGCGGGGCTTTCCTGCCCCCGTCTTCATCCTTTTCAGCGGCCGGCAGGGCGACGATCGATCCCAGCAGAAAAGTCAGAAGAATAAAAAGATCTCTGAGGTCCCGGGTCATGGTGCAAGCGTGTGGTGGCCGCCAGGTATGCCGCTGGCGGATGCCGTGGGTATCCTGTCTGGGATTGAAAGCAGCAGGAGTTTAATGGATGCCCCCGGGGGAGTCAAACCCCGGGGGGCTGGATTGCTGGGCGGGCTGCGGGGCGCTATAATAATGAAACCAATACACTTATGGAGCCATCGGCGTCGGAGAAGACGTTGGGATCGGGCGGCATGCCGGGTTTGTCGCCCTTTTTCTTGACCCACCAGCCCGCCCCAGTACCCCTCGGGAACGGAGGCCATCATGGATGAAAAACTGCGTGATCTCGTGGACCTGGATTGTTACCCCATCCACTCGCTGGAGTCTCCTGAAGGAAAACGCCTGCTGAAGCGGTGTAGAGCGGAGCTCGACGAGAAGGCGTTGTGTGCGCTTCACGATTTTGTCTACCCTTCGGTAAGAGAAAGGATGGTCGAGGAGGTCACGACATCGATGCCGGGCGGGTTTTATTACCAGCAGCAACGCGAGGCGTACGATGATGATGGCAGGAAATACCCGGAAGGACACCCTCGGACTCGTACGCATCCCTGCAGGTACGATCAAATCATGAACGACCAGATCCCCTGGGAAAGCCTCATCAGGAAATTGTACGGCTCGAGACAGCTCGTGGAGTTCATACGCCAGGTCCTGGGGCATGAGACCTTTTACCCGGCCGCCTGCCCCTATCTCTCGCTAACTGTGCAGGTAACCCGGGATGGGGACGCCAACGGCTGGCACTTTGATGGAAACGACGCGGTCTTTTCCCTATTGCTGCAGCAACCCGAGGCAGGCGGTGAGTTCGAATACGTTCCGTATGTAAGAAGCCAGGAGAACGAAAATTACGACGGTGTGTCCCGGGTGTTTGACGACTCGGATCAATATGCGCAACGTCCGGCGATCAGGGAGGGAACGTTCACCCTCTTCAAAGGGGATCTCTCCCTGCACCGGGTGAGAGAGATTCGAGGCAACAGGCCCAGGATCATCGCCCTGTTCTGCTACGACCAGCGGCCGGACAAGGTCTTCGACCCCGTCTATGTTCAGCAGGTCAGGAGCAGGGGGGTCCGGGCGGGCTGATCGTATCCCGCTGCGGTGGTGGTGGGATTGAAGTGTGAGTTGCGGGGTGCTATATTATTGATGTTCAGTCAGTTATGGGGGCGCATCGGCTTCGACGGAGACGCTGAGGCCCGGGTTGCATGCCGAGTTCGTCACCACGCTCGATAAAAAGGTGGCATAAACATAACTGCTGACACGCAGCTAGCACTGGCCGCTTAAACGCGGTCACGTCTCCGGAGAGCCCCTCCCGCGGGATCTCCGATAGACGCCGATAAAGCGGGATAGCCGGTACGACCTGCCCGGTAACGGCCGGCGAAATCCTAATGGGCTGGCGGCCCGCTGGCTTGTCCGTTCTTGCGGCGGGAGGCGACAGCACCGAACGGACTAAGCATGTAGAAGCCCGAGGCGGATCGCCACCGGACGCGGGTTCGATTCCCGCCGCCTCCACCACCATAAACCTTTTATTATCAATAATTTTGACCGGACGCGGGAGTCTGTCCCGCGTCCGCCTCCAGCTATCTTGTTCTGTCGCCAAAACAACCTCTGGCGACCTCTTCCTTCCGGCTCCTTTGATTCGCTGGTAGGCTGGCAGGGCAAGGTCCTGAAGGTCCAAGACCCGGCTCGCAACCTGCACATCTATTTCGCGGCTGGTGATTCCAGCTCTTCATTGGTCGCAAGCCAGGCAAGGTTCCGGGGCCGGTACTCGAATCGGGAGAAGAGGATTCCATGAATGATCGAAGGAGGCTCGCTCTGCACGTGAAGTACGTGTCCGCACTGCTCGCTCTCGGTGCGATTTCAGGCTGTTCACAGCCAACTCCGCCGGAGCTTCGCATGCCACGCTCCATCGTCGATCTTTCCCCCACGATCACCAGCGACATGCCGACCCGCTCACTCGGCCGTGCGGTCGGAGAGAAATATTATGACCAGTTCGGTATCTCTCCAACGACGGCGTTCCGGGTGCGCGTCGAAGAGGAGCCGTTTTACCGATCCATGTCCGCGTACACCATCTTCAACCACGTTGGCCCTCATCTCGATCCGCCCAACCACATGATCAGAGGCGGCACAGCCGTGGATGCAGTGCCGCTCGACAGGTTCTTCGGCAGAGCCCGACTTCTTGATTTTCGGTCGAAACCACCGGGCGATCCGCTCCTCAGGTCCGAT
>JAPUKU010000191.1 GCA_027295505.1 Acidobacteriota bacterium | reverse complement strand
GCGCCGCGTCATCCCGACCGCAGCGGAACGGGGCGGTGAATTCGTATTGAACGACTGTATTGCGCTGGCCGGCGATTTGATCCAGGAAGCTTCTAGGATGGATCTGAAAGTCAGGGGTGTGGGAGTAGGAGTCCCAGAGCTCGTTGATTTGGAAGGGAACATTACCAGCGGTCAAGCGATTCAGTGGCGTGGAATGCCAATACAGGAAAGCTTCTCGAAGTTGGCTCCAGCCGTTGTTGAGTCGGACGTGCGGGCGGCCGCTCTGGCCGAGTCGCTGCATGGCGCAGGAAAACCTTTCGGGCTGTTTATATACGTCACGGTAGGCACAGGGATCAGCTACTGCCTCGTGCAGGCAGGCCGTCCTTATGCGGGTTCGCGAGGCAATGCCCTCATTTTCGCCAGCAGCCCTCTTACCACTATCTGTACGGGTTGCGGCACGGTGTTGAAGCCGGTTTTGGAAGATTTTGCTTCCGGACCCGCACTGGTTGCCCGCTACAATCAACTCAGCCAAGAGAAGGCCGCGCGTGCCCAAGATGTGGTCGCTGCAGTGGATGCCGGTGATTCTGCAGCCGTTCAGGTGGTCAGGACGGCTGGCGAAGCCCTCGGCGTAAGCGTTGCTTTCTTGATCAACACACTGGACCCGGAAGCCGTAATCGTAGGTGGAGGGCTAGGCCTGACTAACGGGCTTTACTGGAGCAGCTTTGTCAGCTCTGCTCGCGACCATATCTGGTCCGACGATTTCCGGGATGTGCCGGTGCTAAGAGCGGCGCTGGGCACGGATGCTGGGCTCATCGGCGCTGCCGCCACGGTTGTACAGAAATTCCCCGAAAGGCGATCTTCGCTTGAGTCGACAGGACAGTCGTAGCGAGCTTCCCCGCTTAAATCTGTGCGCCACGAGCAGTAGAATTTCAGCTCAAAGTAGGACGAGAAACGGGGTAGGCAATGCCGAGAAAACGCCTCACACCAGAGCCGATCATCACCAACCTCGGGGAGGCTCAGGCCAAGCGGGCAATAAAGCAATACAGGAACGGGATTTGGAGGCTTCCGGCCGCTTAACTGCTTGGCCGGTAATCCGGCGCGATGCCGAATATGAAGTCCGCTGGTTCGTCCGATACGGCAACGCACTCGTACGGGGTGCCCTCCGGGATGTAGAGGCCGTCGCGAGGCCCGGCATCGAACTCTCGCCCGTCCGCGATCACCCGGATTCGCCCCTCGAGGACGAATGCGCCGAGATCACCCCGGTGCGTCCTGGAACCCGTGCCCTTGCCCGGCAGAAGCCGCATCGTCCCTACCGTGAGATGCTCGGTCGAGACCAGGATCCCCTCCAGCGCCTCCTGGTGGCCTCCCTCGAGCCGCCACAGCAGGTCCGCCGGACGGATCACCTTCATCGTGCGCTTCCGCTCCGCGTCACTTCGCCCGGAGGGCCAGGATCCCAGCAACTTGTCCTGGGCGTAGCGCGCCTCCTTCAGAAGCGGCTTCGTCTGCGCGTACTTCTGAGAAGTGCCCTGCGCGGGCGGAGGCGCGAAGAACTCCAGCACACGCACGGGACCGGTACCGAAGTTGAAGCCGTGGTGCCAGGTGTCACGCCGGAAGAAGATCGCCTCACCCGCACCCGCCCGGTGCACCTCCCCCGTCTCGGGGTTGCTCAGGGCGAGGGTCCCCTCGAGGACATAAAAAACCTCGTCCGCCGCAAAAATCGTACGGTGCCGGTCGGAATGGCGGAACGACCCGCCGGGTTGAAGTGTGAAGATGATTTGGTGGACCTTGTCGCTCGAGAAGTAGATCCAGTCCTCCACCTGCCCGGAGTCCTCGTCCCCCCAGGTGTACCGGACGACCTTCTCGAACGGGATGAGGGAGGGACCTTCGTAGACGGGACGGGGGGAGGCGCTCAAGCGCACACCCCCAGAGCATGCTCCGGCGCGGGCAGCCGGCAACGCGCTTCTCGGATGCGCCCGGCGAGGTGCACCAATACCCCCATCTTCATCTCCTCTTGGCGTCTTTTTCTCAAAGATGACATAGGGGTTGGGGGTTAGGCAACGAACCCCCACGGCCTCACTGCTTCGGGATCTTTTTTTTCGGGTCGATGAACGGCTTCGGAACAGCCACTGCGCAGGCCATCCCGTATGGAGTTTCAACTTCGTACTTTCCCCCCATGACCGCGCGCTCGGTCGGCAGCATCGCGAACCCGATGTTCTTCTTCAGGCGCGGTGAGTAGCAGGCTGAGGTGACGCTACCGATACGCCGTCCCTCGTGGTAGACAGGGAATACATCGACCATCTCGTTGTCGATGTAGCTTCCGAGACTCGGCCCCTCGATCTCCACGCCAACGAGTTTACGCCTGGGCCCCTTCCTCTTGATGCGCTTTAGAGCCTCCTTGCCAACAAAGTCGGCCTTCTGCTCGAGATCCACCATCCACTTGTAGCCCATGTCGACTTCAAAGGGATTGGTGTCGTACCAGATATCGCAGCCGAAGGCGAGGATGCCGCTCTCGATACGACGTATGTGACATGGCCCGGTGACGCGCAATTGGTGAGGTTCTCCGGCCTCGAGCACGGCGTTCCACAGCCTTTCGCCGTTCCGGGTGGCGTCGTACAGGTAGATCTCATAGCCGAGCTCACCGGTGTATCCGGTGCGCGACACGACGACACGCATTCCTTTCAGCTCGGCCTCGGTCATGAAGTAGTACGGAATCTCCAAGATCTTCTTGCCGAAGAGGGCCACCATGAGTTCCTTCGATTTCGGGCCCTGGATCTGCACGGGGGCAACGTCCACCTCCCGAATGGTGACGTTCTTGCCGGAGTGGTAAGCCAGGCCCTGTGCCCAGAGGCCTACGTCGCTATCCGCGAGCGAGAGCCAGAAGCGGTTCTCCTCCAGGCGCAGAACTACGGGATCGTTGATGATGCCGCCGTCCGGCGCCGTGATGAAGACGTACTTGCACTGCCGGATCGTGCACTTGTTGAGATCGCGAGGCACCATCATGTTCAC
>JAPUKU010000190.1 GCA_027295505.1 Acidobacteriota bacterium | reverse complement strand
CTCCCGGAGGGAGAAGCGCTGAGCGAGCTCTGCATGAATCGCCACATGATATCCATGGGTCTGATGCCCCCAGTTCCGCGCTGTGTCCCGCCAGTCCATTCAGAGCCAGCGCGTCCGTGCGGATCATTGAGGTCGTCGCCGGCACTACCACTATCCCACAAGCAGATTGCTAGCCTCTCGCAACTTGCCCCGCTCGCATCCTTTGTGAAACAGTGGAATTTGTTCTGACCTTCACCCTCGAGAGAGTTAGGACCATCGAGTTTACGGTACCCTTCCGGTACAACACCACCTGCCGCCATAGCACCGTGCCGATCACCAACGTCGTTTTCGCCAAAGCCGCAATCCGAATAGGCGGAATTCTTCTGAAACTCCGCAAAGATTTGCAGGACTGGTGGATAGATCCACACTGGGTTCGAGGGAGCATCGAAGTCAGTGTACGGTCTGCCGTCGTACGGTTCGAAATTGTCAAAGATCTCGTTGACGTGAAGTACCCATGGAGAATGCCCATCAGTGGGAGTGTTTATCCACTTCAAATGATCATTGATACCGGCCTGGTCCACACCATCCACTGGAACGAAGGCTCTAAATAGGTCTGATGTGGCGGGGTTCATGGCAAGCTGATAAGTCCACAGGCCACCGTTGGAGTATCCGGTTGCAAAGAGTTGCCCCGGGTCCACGCAGTGATTGTCCAGGGTCCATTTGATAATAGCCCTGGTGAAATCAAGTTCTCTCCGGGTGCTGACGGCGTTATCTTCGTTCAGGTCGCCGCACCAATCACACGCTGTTCCCCACACATTACCTGAGCAGCCATCGTTCGGATCCTGGCACGATGGAACAGCCCAATTCGGTGAGGAGCCAGATGGATCAAACGTAGATGGCGTCCTATCTCCTGTCGGATATAGGCTGATGAAGCCCACGGCCCTACCTTTGGGTTCCAGACGTGATCTCCAGCTGCTCCCATTCTGACCGTATCCATGGAATCCCACCACGATCGGGCACGGGGTGCAATCCGAACCATTGCACTTGCATTGTCTAGGTACGGTAAGCTCTAGAACACGATCTCCATAATCATTTCCGTCGCCGATGACAAACGGGGATGGTGGGTTCTGTCCTGAGTCACCCGCTAGACAGCCAAGCGACATCGTGTCGCACGGAAACTCCGATTGGCCAGTTAGTGACGAGTACCCAGATCTGAGATCGCCACATTCGCCTTCGGACGCATTGAGATCCCAGTCACAGTCCAGAGCTTCGCAGTAGGCATTGCAAAGCACATGGGTCTCACCTGATAGATCATCACACAGCGTTGGCGATGGGAATGCGACCGCGCGTCCTGGCCCAAGCAGGAAAGCCGAGATGAAGCCGCAGACTGTACCACAATTTCGCGAGGGCCTTGTGAACCGCATACTTTCTGCTTCCCTTTTGATGAATTTAGAAAACCGCTCTCCAGGAGCGGCTTGAGCGAATTCTTGCGGTTTGTCGGTTTTGAAGCAAGCTATCTTAACATCCTGGAGAGAACTTGACAAAGGTTCTCCAGTATTGACCTTTGCCACGTATTCCAGACCGAAGCTCAGAGTAAGGATTTCAGAAATTACGATATTTCTCGAACAGAACCTCTGCCAGTCCTGGCTTCCAGGATACTGCACGTGTGGAAGCGTGAGTAGGTGTCGGAGTATACTGAGATCACCGTAACTAACAGGACCCAGGAGCGGAGTAGCTCTGGGTAGGGACAGCATAAACTGGAGACAGACGATGATTTCACGAAGAGATCTAATCAAAACACTATTCGCCGCGGGGACCGCTCTGGCGCTACCTACAAGAATGCCACTTTCTGAGCAGGCCACCGCTATCAAACGTGCGATTCCCAGTACAGGGGAAATGTTACCGGTCATGGGGATGGGTTCCTCTCGCACGTTTGATATAAGCCTCGATGACACAACACGGACGCAGCTCGGCGAAGTGCTGCAGCGTTTCTTCGACCACGGTGGGACGCTGATTGATTCTTCCCCGATGTATGGCTCGGCCGAGAGCGTACTGGGCGAGCTACTTCAGGGTGTCAGCAACAAGGATGTCTTGTTCGCAGCCACGAAGGTCTGGACGGATGGTAAAGAGTCCGGTATCCAGCAGATGGGCCAGTCGATGGAACGCATGCATGTCGATCGCTTCGATCTGATGCAGATCCACAACCTCAGGGATTGGAAGATCCACCTCAAGACACTGAGAGACTGGAAGGAGCAGGGCAAGATCCGTTACATCGGTATCACCACGTCGCATAACCGTGCGCACGATGAACTCATCGAAGCTCTAAAGGCCGAGCGTTTTGACTTCGTTCAATTCAGTTACAATCTTGGCAACCGCGAAAGTGAAAAACGCTTGCTGTCGCTGGCAAAGGATAAGGGCATTGCGACCCTCATCAACCGTCCCTTCCAGAGAGGCGAGTTGTTTCAACACGTAAAGGGGAAATCAGTCCCCGACTGGGCGGGTGAGTTTGACTGTGCGAGCTGGGCGCAGTTCTTTCTTAAATTTGTCCTGTCGCATCCGGCGGTGACTTGTGCGATCCCGGCAACCTCGAAACCGCGCCACATGGCGGACAACATGGCCGCCGGGTTTGGGCGTCTGCCTGACGATGCCATGCGCAAGCGCATGATCGCGCATGTTGAGTCGCTGTAACGGACCCGTCTATTCTGATCACGGCGATGAATGCCGGCCAGGGATTGGTGGCGAACATCGTCACCGGCTTGACGCTGAACGCTAGAGAAGGGGAAAATAGGCGAAGAGTTGGAAGTTGATCCTGAGTACGCCCGAAACCTGATAATACGTAGATAGAATCTGTGAAGAACTAGGAGCTAGGGAAATGTCATGAAGGAAATTATGGCCACGCTTGTCTCGGTACATGCAGGCAACAACGAAGATTTGAGTAAAGAGGCGCAGCCATCGGTGAAAGCAGAGTTGGACGGGTTTGCTGGTGACAAGCACAGGGGCTTCGAGCGCCAGGCATTCGCCGGGGAAGCGGAGCCCGTGGGAACTGTGAGGCGCAATGATCGCCAGTGGTCCGGTGTGTCTGTTGAAGAGTTGGTCAGCATTGAGCAAAGAATGGATCTCAAGGAGTCACTCACTGCAGCCACCCTTGGAGCCAATATTTGCGTACGAGGCGTAACGAATTTCTCTCAGCTTCCAAAGGGTACCCGACTGGTCTTCCCGTCGGGGGCCGTGCTTCTCATCGAAGGAAACAATCCACCCTGTGTGGATATGGGAGCACAGATCGCCGCCAAGCACACCACGAACTCGCGTGAGCCAGTAACCGGAACCCTGTTTCCCAAACACTCCGCAGGCCTGCGAGGAGTCGTGGGAGTTGTCGATGTCCCTGGCATCATCAATGCAGGCGATCAGGTGACGGTGCAGGTGTACGAACCTCCAGCAAGTGAATAATCAAGGCTCGAAACCTAGAATTCTAATCACCCTGTAGTAAGCCACAAGTTTCACGGATCGGGGCCCCGTTGATTTCACCCGATGGGTGATCGAATGATGTGGGCACCTGAGGGCCTTCAGGGACCATGGTGGCTGGGCGGAATAGGTTCTCCTGGGGGTACGGGGGAACTCCCGGTGGCCGCCGAAATAGAGTTGTTGACGGGCTGATGGCTTCGTCGTAACTTGTTGAAGATCAGTCAATTCTAACGACAATTGGCAATTCTCGTGTGCAACCATGGACCTCTGGAATGATATGAGCGAGCTCTTCCGCCGTAAAAGCGGCGGTCTCCTCAGACGATGCCCGTGGACTGCCCTGGTAACTGCGATTGCCCTCTCTGGCCTGGTGGTCATCGCGCCCTCCACCGCCGAGGAGGTTCTGGGGGAGTGTGATGGTGTCTTGACCGGGGAGGAACTCCTGGTGCCCTCCGTGGCGACGCAGTCCACAGCCGCCGCCGTATCACTCACGTACATGATTTGGGAGCCCCGGGTCGTCGAAAGGGGTGTGACCGAAGAAGTTGTCATGACCGCTGTGATCGATGGGGCGCCGAGCGCCGTCGAGTTTGAGCCGGCTTCGGGTGGTCCGAACATACCGCTCACTTCCGCCGGCGCAAATGCCTACACGCTGACCCTGAACGCAAACCAGGTGCTCGAGGGGTACGAAACCGGGGATCTCCACAGTGTGGCCGGGTTTCTCCGGCTGTACGAGGACGGGGTTCTCTCCCGGCGTACCAACCTTCTCGTCAACGTCATCGACGAGACGGTACCGCGTATCCAGGCGGAGCCCATCGATACCTGGATCCAATTCACGCCGCACCTTGTGAATCTTCAGTTTGACACTCCCTGGACCGGTGGTATCGCGTCCTTCCTCGACGACGTGTCTCGCACCTTCTACAGTCTGTTTGATGATGATCTCGACTTTCTTGCTATCGTTGGGAACGTGACCCCTGTCGCCAACCGGTTCTATTTGTGGATCCGAACCGACATCGGTGGCATCGGAATTCCCCTGCTGGACAGAGGACCTACCTACGGAAGCAGCGAGCGACTCCAGGGAGTTCTCGCCTTTCCGATCAGTCAGTTCTACGACCTCGCGGAAAAGGGCGCGATTCACGAGATCGGACATCGGTGGGCGAACTTCCTTTCTGAAATTCCGGTGTTGTCTCTCGGGGTGCCACACTGGCCTCTTTCGGATGTCGCTCACGGGATCATGGGAATCACGCTTGCGACGGGCGCCGGAGGTGACTTTCCCTACATCATTGAAGAGACCCCGGATGGCTTTGTCGCGGAGTATGTTGGGCCCGCCCGCGAATTCAACGATCTCGAGCTGTACCTCATGGGCCTCGTACCTCCAGAGGCTGTGAGCCAGCACTTTGTGTTCCTGAATCAGGATCAGCAGGTCGGCAATCTCGAGGGGCCCGTTGAGTATATCGACGCCGATACTCTCATTGCTGCGGTTGGACCGAGAGATCCGGGGTTGGAGGCGGCCCAGAGGCACTTCCGGGTTGGAACGATGATCCTGAGCATCGGCGGGCTGCTCAGCGACGCGGAGATGTCGTTCTTCGAGCACATGGCCGGCCGGGGAGAGTCCACGGAGGAACTGCACTTCACCTCTGGATTGATCAGCGGGATCACCAGGCCGTTCTACCTGGCCACGGGCGAGCGAGCGGCGATCTCCACGCATGTACCCTGCCTTCGGGTCGCGAATGAGGATGTGGATGAGGATGGGGCGCTCGACTGCCGGGATAATTGCCCCGTTGCCGCCAACACCGGGCAGGAGGACGGTGATCGTGATGGTCTCGGAGACGCATGCGACAACTGCCCCGCCATGTTCAACTTTGCGCAGAGAGATGGCGATATGGATGGTGTCGGCTCCATCTGTGACAACTGCCCGGAATCTTCAAACCCCTTCCAGAGTGACGCGGACGGTGATGGTGTTGGGAATCTCTGCGATAGTTGCCCCCAGGACAGCGACCCAGAGCAGATCGATTCGGACCTCGATGGTGTAGGAGATAGCTGCGATTGCCGGCGCCTCAACCCTGACATCCGTCCTCCTGCAGAAGTGGGAGAACTCCTGGTGGATTCCCAGGGAAGCGGGCAGTTGGCGCTTTCGTGGGCTCCGGTCGCGGGGGCCGATGCGTATGCCGTCATCAGGGGAGATGTCTCCGCTTTATTGGAGGGATCGTATGGGACCTGCGTGATCGAAGAGCAGACCGTGACAACTTTCGAAGACTCGGATCTCCCGGCACCCGGAGGAGTCTTCGTCTACATGGTTCACGGACGGAGTACGAGGTGCGGCCTGGGGACACTCGGCTTCGCTTCGAACGAGGAGGAACGGATCAACCTCGATCCGAACTCCTGCTAAGACCCCTCAGCTCTCGAGCCGTGCCAAGCCCAGGGCCGCTCCCGCGAGCACCGGGCGCCGGAGCAGGGTGGTCGCACCCAGGTAGAGGAGGTAGCCCGCGCAGGCTCTGCGATACGACGAACAGCACTGCGGGGCCCGGGCTCACGTTCACGGCGCCCTCCGTGAGGACGAACATCATTCATAGAGTCCAGTCCATGCCGCCTCCGTGCCCGGCGTCAGGCCCGTGGCTGGGCGGCCGTTTTCTTCATTTCTTTCCGCGTCGTTCGCGCGCCGAGGGCCTGCACGAGCCCGTCGACGAGGCGCGCCGTATGGGAGCCGTCCGGGTCCCGCTCTGCGTTGAGCTCCGTCACGACGAGGCCCGCGCACTGGCGACTCCCGACGAAGATCCGGAGCGCGGCGAACGCCGTGTCCATGTCAAGCCCACCGGGGTGCTTGACGTCGACAGCGGGGAAGTTCATCACGTCCACATCGAAGTGGACGAGGAAAGGTTCCGAGCGCCCCTCGAGATAACCCAGCGCCTCCCGCGCCGCTCCGCTGGCATCCGCCCGGACACGAGCCTGAGGGAACTTCGACATCTGTGAACGCTCCAGCATTTCGAGCTCGGGAGGGTCAATCCAACCGGACTCCGCGTCGTATCCGAACAGAACGACGTCCTGATCGGACAGCATGGGAACGCGGGGTCCGATACCGGCGAGCTCGGGCACGCCGCGACCGAGGATGTGTGCCATGACCATGCCATCGAACGCCCCCGAAGGCGTGGTCTGGGGCGTGTTGAGGTCCAGGTCACCGTCAAAGTACAGGAGCCCGAGGCGCAGATAATGCCGGAGCAAGCCCGCGAGGACACCGAGGCTCAGGGCTGCAGTCGCCTCCCAGGACGAGGGGCAACCGGTGGCTTGCCACGGCTTGGTCAACTCGATCGGCCACTTGCCTGGCCACGTCAATGACGAGGGCGACATTCTGCTGTCGCGGGTGCGCCAGGTCCGGACGGAAAGAAACAGCGGGCAGGTCGCCGAGGTCGACGACGTCCTGGCCCCTGGCGCGCAGGCGCTCGAGCACGCCGGCGGCCCGGATGGCAGCGGGCCCCCGCTCCTGGCCGGTGAGCCGGGCACCGGCACTCGATGGCACTCCGATGATGACAACCTGTTTTGAACTCATAGCTTTCAACCCTCCATCAAGGCGATTCCTATCAACCACGGTCCAGACCCGTCTTGCTCATAGAGCCTACCCCGGCGCTTCCCCATCCCTTTCAGGGCCCCCCACCGCGCTCCCGGGCAGGATGGAGCCAGAGCGCTTGACCCCAATCTACCCTCACCGTATGATCCTGTACAGATTCAGATTTTATCTCTAAGAACAGATACAGATGCACACACAGGACCCGAGCGGAAGAGCGCAAGGACCCCTCTACGTCCGCGTCGCAGGGACCTTCGAGACCCAGATCCAGAATCGGTCTCTGAAGCCCGGCGACAAACTGCCGTCCGTGAGAGAGCTGAGCCGCAGGCTGGGGATCAGCACCGCCACGGTCGTGGCTGCCTACGGGCGGCTCGAACGCCACGGGGCCATCGTCCCGCGTCCTAAGTCGGGTTATTACGTCGCGGCCAGGTGCCCGCGCGCACCCGAGCCACGGACCGAGACGAGGCCGCGCCCACCCACCCGTGTGGCGATCGGAGACATCGTGCTGGAGATTCAGAAGACCGCGCGTGACCGCCACATGATTCCGTTTGGCGAGGCCGTGATCACGCCTGAGCTTTTGCCCGCGGCACGGTTGAATCGGTCGGTGCGGATGGCGGCGGCGGCCTTTCCACAGCATGCCACGACGTATGAAGCGCCCGCGGGAAACCCACGGCTTCGGCGCCAGATCGCCCGGCTCGCCTACCGGTTGTCGTGCACCTTCGCCCCCGAGGATGTGATCGTCACCAACGGCGCGATCGAGGCTCTGAACCTGGCCGTCCGGGCCGTGGCGAGTCCGGGTGACGTGGTGGGAGTCGAGAGCCCGGTGTGCTACGAGATCCTGCAGGCACTGGAGTCATTCGGGTTGAAAGCGCTCGAGATCACGTCGCGTCCCCGGCTCGGCCCCGATCCCGTAGAGCTGGAACGGGCGTTCCGGAAGCACAAGATCAAGTGCTTCCTGATGTCGGGCAGCTGCCAGAACCCTCTTGGTACGATCCTGCCCGACGCGACGAAGGCGGGGATCGTGGCCCTGGCCAAGCAACTGCGGCTCCCGATCATCGAAGACGACTCGTTCGGTGATGTGGCCTTCTCGCCACAGCGGCCCCGACCGCTCAAATCGTTCGATAAGACGGGCGGTGTGCTGTACTGCGCTTCCTACTCTCACATCGTGGCTCCGGGCTTTCACCTCGGGTGGGTTCACGCGGGGAGGTTCCGTGCCAGGGTCGAAGCTCTCAAGGGCATCACCACAGCGACGACCCCTTCCTTACCGCAAATTGCCCTCTCGGAGTTCCTGGAGTCGGGTGCCTACGAACGGCACCTGAGAAAGTTGAACGACGTTCTCTTCCAGAGTACGCGAACGCTGGGCGCTGCCGTCGCACAGCACTTCCCAAAGGGAACGCGGACGACCGTCCCGGACGGAGGTTTCTTTCTCTGGGTGCAGCTTCCAAGGAGGCTCAGTGGTCTCAAACTCTACCAGGCGGCCCTGGAGGAAGGGATCGCCATCGTTCCGGGAATGATCTTCTCAGCTCACAAGCACTTCCGCGATTGCGTTCGGCTCTCGTGCGGCTGGCGCTGGTCTGATCAGGCCGAAGGCGCGGTTAAGAAGCTGGGACAGCTAGCGGAGCGGCTTCTTCATTCGAAGGGCTGACGCACGCTTGCGTCCGCCTTCTTCCTGCGGTCCGACTTTGACCCTGTCGATTCCGGCGTCTATGTTCCACCCAGCCAGCGCCGTGCGGGGTTTTCAAACTTGCGGCCGTAGAGGAGATTGCGATGCGGAGACTGTTTCTTTCCCTTCTATTTCTTATGGTCCTGGGTCTGAACGGTTGCCTGATCTCCGAACAGATCGGAGAACGGACGCATGTCAACAGCCGTCATCCGGATGAGATCACATTCCATTTCGATACCCCGTTTAACAAGACCATGCTGTTCGGTCGTTCCGGAGCTCTGGTCCTTGTTGCCTTCTGGGTAGTGTCTTCAGGTGGTAAGGGAGGCGGCAGGACAACGGGTCTGATCATTGCCGTGGCCATCCTTGCCGGCTCCGGGTGGCTGCTGAAGACGGGATGGAGCACGGTATTCAATTACCGGATTGACGTGCGCAACGAGGTGCTTCAGTTGAGGATACCGTCGCAACCCCAGCAAGACATCGGCTGGCAGGAAATCGAATCGATCGAGGGTGAGGGTAATGCCAGGGATGTAAGCTTTCCTGGTGGTGAGGCTTCGACCCTGAAATGGGCGACGGAATGGGAGAGCCTGACGATTACCCTGGACGACGGCCGCACGCGGGACATAGACCTCCGGCCGCTGAGCGTCGAGCAGCGCGGCATCCTGTGGCGGGCGATCGCGCGGAAGGCCCGTCTGTCCGTAAACGAGTGGGTCGAACCCGCCAGCCGCTAATCTCCACCCCAATCGTCCTTATCAGCGGGCTGGATCTCCGCCTGCTGAAGGCGTTGTCCCGCTTCGTTCGGGCTCTTCATCTTCTTACGAGCGGCTTGATCTTGAGCTCCCAGAAGTCATGATCATCCGGACCTGAGGGTCCGATCTTTCCTTCCGCTGCTTTGAGCAGTGCCTGGGGCTCATAAACCACACCCTCCTTGATCACCAACTGGATATCCCGTGCGGTCGTGATGTCCTCGAGCGGATTACCTTTGGCAATGTACAGATCCGCCAGCTTGCCCGATTCGATGGAGCCGAGCCTATCATCCACGCCCAGGGCTCTGGCGCCGTTGATCGTGGCCGCTTTGAGCACGGCCACCGGCGGCAGTCCCGCGTAGACCAACGCCAGGAGTTCCCGATGGTACGCGAAGCCCGGAAGGAGCGGTCCATACACGGGCTCATCCGTGCCTATCAGGATGAGGTGGCCGCCCCCCGCGTCGTAAAGCGCCTTGATCTCCACCAGTCGCTGCTTGAAGTCCTCGGACTCAACAGCATCCGAGTCTGAGCCGGCCGGAGACCGTTTCTCGAACCGTTCCCGCGTATAGGGCGTGAAGTACTTGCCTTCATCCGTCCACACCATCTCGAGCTGTGGTTTGTTCCGAAGCCCGGCTTCTCCGTACATCTGCAGGTTGGCGTCATAGTAAACGTCGTTCTCGAGGAAGAGATTGATCATCGTCTCGAGCTCTGAAGCGTTGATCTTCTCGCTTCCCAGGGTGAGTCGATGCTCGATTCGATCGATGCCCATGCGGATCGCTTCCTTCGGATCGACATCGTAATATTCCTTATAATTCGCAAGATGCCCCGCCGTGGTCATGCCGCGTTTATGGGCCTGATCGATCAGGATCTGTGCCTCGGACGGGCTTGCCTGCTTTATCTTGATGCTCTTGACGCCGCGAGCCGCCCACTCGTTCACCTCGGCGCGGATCTCCTCCTCCGTGATGTCGTTCGGCCACGCGGCGCAGTCATCCTCGGCAGTCTGTATCTGGTACTCGCATCTGAAAGCCCCGAAATAGGGGCCCGAAGCAAAGATGCGCGGCCCAATCGCCTCGCCGCGCTCGACCCGGTCCCGGGCCTCCATGATCCGTTCGGGGAAGAACTCTCCGGCGGACCAGGTCGAGGTCACACCGTTGGCGAGAAAGATGAGAGGGTTATAGGTGACGTCTTCCGCCCTGCCCACGTCGACGAGATCCAGGTTGTAGTGGGCGTGCAGGTCGAACATGCCTGGCAGGATGGTCGCGGTGTCATCGAGTTCGATGACCTTGGCATCGGGAAAACTGCGGCCCGTCAGGTCTGCACCGACGTCGATGAACTTTCCATCGCGGATCAAAATGCCCCTGTTCCGCGAACGGGTGTCGCTGATCCCGTCAAAGATCCATCCTCCCCGGATGATGATTTCCTGCAGTGACCCGGATTCCGGTTGCCGCGTGGAATCTGGCCCGCTACAGCCACCCGCCAGCATCAGCAGGGTGAATGCGAAGAGCGTAGTTCTCAGTCGGTTCCACAATGACATGATCCGTTCCCTCTTTCTGTTGATGCCTCCAGGCAAAATCGCCAGGCAAAAGCGGGGACTCGGGTCCCCGGCCCTGTACATCAGCGCAAGGCTTGGTACACCAGGACCTTGAATTTATTCTGTATCGAGGAGTCCAGCGGTCGGCCCTGGGACATAAAAACACCGATCAGATCTTCACGTGGATCGATGAAATAGGTCGTAGTGAAGGCCCCGCCCCAGCTGTAAGCACCAACGGAAGCCAGGCCACCCTCCTCGCCGGGCGTGCCGTTCACATAGAAAGCTGCACTCATTTTTGGCGGTCCGGTTTCGGTGAAACTCACTCGAGGGGAAATGAGGAACTCCACCGATTTTCGGCTCAGAATGCGTTTTCCGTCCAGATCTCCTTCGTTCAAGAGCATCTGCAGGAAACGGGCGTAGTCCCGCGCGGTTGAGGAAAGCCCGCCACCCCCGGAAAAATAAGTCTTTGCGCCCTCTACAGGATAAAGAGGATTGTCCAGGTAGATATCAGACTCGTCGCCCTGCGATACCTTGAGGTTTCCATCTTCGTCCACCGCGTAAAGCGTGGCAAGACGACTCGCTTTCTCCTCCGGCAGATAGAAATACGTATCGTTCATCTCAAGAGGTGTGAATATCTCGTCATCCAGGAACCGATCAAACGGTTTTCCGGAAGCAACCTCGCAAAAATATCCGAGAAGATCGGTACTGAGCCCGTAGGTGAATTTTTCTCCAGGATCGTGGAGCAAGGGTTGCTGCGCGAGAATTTGCATTTGATCGTGCAGACGGACGGTTCGTGCAGTGACGCCGTCAATCAGGCCCGCAGTCTTGTAAACCGATTGAACCGCGCGCTCTATGAACGGGTAAGAGATTCCCGAAGTGTGGGTCAGCAGATCGATGATAGTAATTTCTCTTGTGGCGTCTCTGGTCTCGAGAACCTGTCCGTCATCGCCGGCCTTGACCAGTACCTTGGGGTTCTTGAACTCGGGCAAATAGTTGGAGATTGGATCGGTCAGTAGGAAATGCCCTCTCTCGTACAGGATCATGACACCCACCGAGGTGATCGCCTTCGTCATGGAAGCGATGCGGAAAATCGTCTCCTTTGTCATGGGTGATTGCTGTTCGATGTCACGATATCCAAAGGCTCTGTGATAGGCGGTTTCCCCATCGTGTGTGATCAGGACCACGGCGCCAGGGATCTCCCCCTCGTCGATCGATCTCTGAATCGCCGTATCGAGCCTCTGCAGACGGTCCGCGATGAAGGGGGAACCGCCGGTAGTCTCCTGGCCCGGCTGCAGGCATCCGACAGTGAGAAGAGCGCCTGCCAGCAACAGTAAAGTTCCTGGTCTAGTCAAGGAGATCCCCGACAGCACGGTAGGCTTGCTCGATCGCTGATTCGGACATGGCAGAGGCGGCGGCATCGGAGTTGGCGATGGAGATGCGGCCGAACGGATGACGGCCGTTTACCCAGTGGCGCTTCTCCGCCGGCCAGGTGTGGGAACTCCAGGAATGTAGCCTGGCCATCGGATCGTAGGGGCTGGCATATCCGTGCGGCCAGCGGTTGACGGTGATTGCCTCGATGTCGCGGGCCGAATCAAAGCCGCCCTCTGACAGCACGCGGCCGAGTTGGCCGCGGATGTGCCTCTCGAACGTCTCGAAAGAGGTCGACAACAGCTCCTGCTTTCCCGCCCGGGTCTGCTCGTAGGCGGGCAGGCCGGGGCTGAGCGGGATCCTATAGAGATGAACGACCATCGGCTCCTTGGGTGACCTCGGGCAGCGATATTTCCCGATGCTGACAGGGTAGGTCAGCCGCAGTTCGCAGTGGTACATGCCAGGACAGTACGCTGACTTGAGCCCCAGTTTGTGAAAGGACCGCCAGTTGCGGATCAGCACGTTGGTTGAGACCAGCGGCACCCTGATGGCATACGAGAGCGCATCTTTCTGGACTTGAGGCAGCTCCGGACACAGGTGTGGGATGATCGCGTTGTAGCAGGCGAGCACGCACGATCCGGCGCGCACTCGCTGTGCCTTGTCCGCGCGCACGTAGGTTATCTCGACTTCCTTCGAAGAGGCCGGATCCCCGATATGGCGGACGTTCACGGCGGTGCTGTTGAGTCGGATGCGCACCGGGGTGTCTTTTTCATCCAGACGGCCGTAGTCAAACCGTGCGGTGACGATGTCGTTCATATCGTTGCCGGAGGCAACGCGCGGAACCATGGCGCGCACCAGCGAACGTGCGATGGAGGCGTTTCCGTCCGGGAAATAGAAATCCTCACGGTGCTGGTGGCCTCTGTAACTTTCTTCCAGGCCCAATCCGGTCAGACCAGGCAGACCGGAGGAGCGAGCGTTTAGGGCGGGTGTAGTGTCGATGCCGACAGCTTGATAGCTTGTCTGCCAGTGTCGGAAGAACGCCACCACATCGGGGTGGACGCCGACAATGTTGGTCAGAAACTCTTGATAGCTGATCTTTGCCAGCGTCTTCTGCTTTTCAGCACGCGACTGATTGGGGAGATGGTCCTTGGATTCACTGAACAGTTCCACAATCTCCCGTTTCGCTCTTTCGTCCAGTGGCGTTCTCGCGACGAAGGCTTCCAC
>JAPUKU010000019.1 GCA_027295505.1 Acidobacteriota bacterium | reverse complement strand
GGCCAATGTGACCTTGAAAAGCGGCATCGAGACTATGCTCAAGTCCGAGATCCCCGAGGTCACGGAGGTCCTGGATACCACCGACCACGCCGCTGGAACCAACCCCTATTTCCAACCGGGCAAGGGCTCTCCGCCCGCCTAACCCGGCACGATTTCGAGCCCCAGACACTGGTGCGCCTTTCGGAGGGCCGCCTCGGCGGCTCCAGCAGTGGGCGCGCGCGCGAAGATGAACCCCAGGTACTGATAGCCTTCCGGTAACGCGGTCACCTTCTGCCCCTTTCCGAGAAGGAGTTCGAGCGACACGATCCACTCGACGGCGCGGGCCGCCTCCACGCCGTGCACCTCCCGTAGCACGCCTGTGCGTGGTATTGGAATCATCATCACACCAGCCCCGACCCGCTCACACTCGTAGCCGTCCACGCGCTCACCGAGCGCCTGGCGCAGGATCAGCTCCTCGAGCGACGTATTATCGCTGAACCGCAGCACCCCGGAGCAGCGTCCGCCGATGGCCCGGGCGGCCAGATCGATGAGATACGCTCCCCCAGGGCCGACCCGAAGCTCGGCATGCACCGGACCTTCAGTCAGGCCGATCACCTTGAGCGCTCGCTCGACCTGCTCCACGAGCCGATCGCTCACCTCTTGAGGCGCGCGCGAAGGAGTCACGTAGAGAGTCTCCTCGAAGTAGGGACCTTCCAGGGGATCCGGCTTGTCGAAGATGGCCAGAACCTGGAGATCACCGTTAGAGAGCAGGCCCTCGACGGCGTACTCGCTCCCGGGGAGATACTCCTCCACCAGCAGGTGTCGCGCTTCGGGCCCCCCGTACTCCTGGAGCTTCGGATCGGAGAGGAGGGCGGCGATGCGCTTGTGTGCGGCCGCAAATTGGCCCGGATCGTCGGCCCGGATCACGCCACGACTCGCAGCCAGAAAAGTAGGTTTGAGCACGCAGGGGAACTCGATGGCGCGCGCGGCGGCCACCGGATCCTCCTCCACTCCGATGAGCCGGTGCCAGGGAGCAGGCACACCGGCGGCCTCCAGAATTTGCCTCAGCCGGAACTTATTTCGCGTGGCCTCGACGGCAGCCGGCGGACTGCCTCGCAGGCCCAGCACTTGCGCCACTTCCGATGCCAGATGCATTGTCTCGTCATCAGCGCCGATGACAGCATTGAGCGGATGGCGGCCCGCATAACGTTCGATCTCCGTAACCGCTCCTCGCACGTTCCGGAAGTCGAGGGTAAGCATCAGGTCGGGAACCGCGCTCTCGAACACCTGCCGCTGATCCGATCCGACGACGACATCCACTCCCAGCCGCCGGGCGGCAGCGAGAAACGCACCCACTCGATAGGTCGTCGTTGGAACGAGGAGAAGAACTCGCTGCATTCAGTTGGGCGGCGAAGCACCGTTGTCGCCGCCCGGAGCACGGTAGGTAATCCGGTAGATGGCTCCCGCTTCGTCGTCGGAGACGAGCAGAGCGCCGTCCGGCATCACCTGAACATCGACCGGTCGACCCCAGGCCGCCTGCCCCCTGAGCCAGCCTTCCGCGAACGGCTCGTAAGAGACCACCCGCGTGCCATCCAACTCCACGAGCATGACGCGATAGCCGATCTTCCGGGGGCGATTCCAGGAGCCGTGCTCGGCGATGAAGATCTGGTTGCGGTATCGTGAGGGGAACATCTTCCCCGTGTAGAAGCGCATGCCGAGCGCCGCCACGTGCGGACCGAGTCGTTGCGCTGGCGGCACGAACTCGCTGCACGGCCGCTTGGAGCCGAACTTCGGATCGGAGATGTCACCCGCATGGCAATACGGGTAGCCGAAGTGCAATCCTGCCTGTGGCGCCCTGTTCAGCTCATCCGGCGGACTGTCATCCCCCAGCCAGTCCCGGCCATTGTCCGTGAACCACAGCGCTCCGTCTCCCGGATGCCAGTCGAAACCGACGGTGTTCCGCACGCCGTGCGCGAAGATCTGTAGATCGCTGCCATCCGGCTTCATGCGATGAATGGCAGCGTAGCGCTCGTCCTCACGTTCACAGATGTTGCACGGCGCCCCGACCGGAACGAAGAGATGGCCCTGAGGACCAAAACGGATGAACTTCCAGCCATGGTGGCCATCGCGTGGAAAGGAATTGTTGACGATGACCGGCTGGGGCGGTTGATCGAGCCTGTCCTCGATGTCGTCGTAGCGCAGGACGCGGGAACGCTCAGCCACGTAAAGAGCCCCGTCTCGCACCGCCACGCCGTTCGGTTCGGTCAGGCCCTCGAGGATCACCCGCACCCGCTCGGCACGCCCGTCACCGTCCCGGTCCTCGACGGCGTAGACGACTCCTGTTTCCATCGTGCCGACAAACAGCGTGCCTCCGGCTCCGAGCGCCATTGAGCGAGCCTCGGGAACCTCGCTGGTGTACACCTGGATGGTGAAGTGGTCGGGAAGGCGGATCGACCCGAGGGAGAGCTCCTTGCCGGATACCGGCAGCCACAGGCTGAGCATCGCCGTGACGAGCGCCGCCCGGAATGCACGGCTTCTCCGGCCGAAGACTCTGTACACCACGGTGCGACTCAGGTGTTTCGATCGTGGGGGGCTGGGCGGCACGCGCACCATTCCTGCTGATCTCCCCGGCCGCGCTCAGGAGGCGGCTTCAGCCTCCCCTTCGCCCTGCAGGTTCGCGCCAACGGAAGCCTGATCGGTATCCGGCTCCGCAGGCGCCATGGTCAGACCTGTAAAACCGTAGAAGATCGAAAGCAGCGGATTGGCAAGGTTCAGAAAAGCGAACGGCAGGTAGGCCGCGGCGCTCACGCCGAGCGTTGCTCCCATGAAGGCACCGCAGGTGTTCCATGGAATGAGAGGCGAGGTCAGCGTTCCCGCATCCTCGAGGATGCGCGAAAGATTCTTCGGGTGCAGGCCGCGCTTCAGGAACGCTTCCCGGTACATACGACCCGGGATCACAATTGACATGTACTGGTCGGAAGCGATGATATTGGTGCCGATGCAGGTGACAACCGTGGCGGTCACCAGCGAGCCGGTGCCGCGCGCCAGCCGAAGGATAGCGCCGGCGAGGCTGCCAAGCATGCCGCTGCACTCCATCACGCCGCCAAAGGCGAGCGCGCAGAAGATCAGGGCGATGGTGCCCATCATGCTGCTCATTCCTCCGCGCGTGAGAAGGCTGTCCACGGCCTCCACCCCCGTCTGTGACACGAAGCCGCTGTACGAGGCGTTCAAGACGGCCGGTAGCGTCACACCCGGCTGCGCGAAACGCGCCACCACGCCTCCGATGATGGCCCCAAAGAACAGAGCCGGCAGGGCGGGTACCCTCTTGAGCACCATGACGATGACGGCGCCAGGCACCAGCAATAGCCATACGGTGATGTTGAAGTTCGCCTCCAGCGTCTCGAGCATCGTGCCGACGGTCGAGAGGTCAAGAGCGTTATCGCGGTATTGCCAGCCGAGCACGGTGTACAGGATGAGCGCAAGTACATAGCTCGGACCGGTGGTGAAAATCATGTGGCGGATGTGGTCGAAGATTTCGCTACCGGCAACGGCCGGAGAAAGGTTGGTGGTGTCGGAAAGGGGGGACATCTTGTCGCCGAAATACGCCCCGGAGATGACGGCTCCCGCCGTCATGGCCGAGCTCACGCCGAGAGCATCTCCGATTCCGACCAGAGCCAGCCCGACAGTGGCCGCGGTCGACCAGGAAGACCCCGTGGACAGCGAGATGATCGAGCAGATGATGCAGGCCATGACCAGGAACCAGCCCGGGTTGAGCAGCTTGAGTCCGTAATAGACCATGGCGGGAACGATGCCGGCCTGGATCCAGGTGCCAATCAGGGTGCCGATGACCATGAGCACCAGGCAGGCCTGCAGCGCAATGAAGATGCCCTTCAGGATCCCCTCTTCGAGCTGCTTCCAGGGGTGTCCCAGGCCGAGCGCCAGCAGCGCGGCGAATCCGGTGGCCAGCAACAGCGGGATCTGCACCGGCCCCTCCGCCCACCGCACGGTGTAGAGGAGCCCCAGGACTAGGAAGACGACCGGGGTCAGCGAGATGAGTATCCCCGGAGGCTTCGTGGAATGCAGATCGGAGGTCACTTGAAGATGAGCATTGTAGTTGTTCTGGCGTCCCTGGCAAAGCTGGCCCGCCGGCATCGGGAGCCCGCTGCGGCGCTTCCGGCCATCAGGTGCGGATCTGTCCGCTGCCGTGCACGAAGAACTTCGTGATGGTGAGCTCCTCCAGACCCATGGGCCCGAAGGCGTGCAGCTTGCTGGTACTGATGCCGATCTCGGCTCCGAGACCGAGCTCTCCACCGTCACTGAACCGGGTCGAGGCGTTGACCAGGACCACGGAAGAATCAACCTCCCGCAAGAAGCGTTTGGCGCGCACCTGGTCTCGTGTGACGATGGCTTCCGTGTGCCTCGAGCCGTAGCGGGAGATATGCGCCATGGCCTCCTCGAGACCATCCACAACCCGAACCGCAAGAATTTTCTGGAGATATTCCGCTCCCCAGTCTTCCTCGCTCGCCTTCTTCACGGCCCCGTGATGCTTGCGGGTTTCGTCACATCCCCGCAGCTCAACCCCCTCCTCCTTCAGGCGCCGGAGCATGTCCGGTAGAAACTGCATGGCGATGGACCGGTCGACGAGCAACGTCTCCATGGCGTTGCACACGCCCGGACGCTGCACCTTGGCGTTCACGCAGATTGCTTCGGCCATCTCCAGATCGGCTGATGAATCGACGTAAACGTGACACACCCCTTTGTAATGCTGGATGACCGGCACGCGAGCTTTCTCGGTCACGGCACGCACCAGACCCTCTCCCCCGCGAGGGATCACCAGGTCAATAAGCCCATGGAGCCCTACGAGGATATCCACCGCCTCATGTTCGGTGCGCTCCAGCACCTGGACCGCATCGGCCGGAAGTCCGGTCTTATGCAGCGCCTCACGCAGGCAACCGGCAATGGTCCGGTTCGACTCATGGGCTTCGGAGCCCCCCCGCAGCAAGACCACGTTCCCGGACTTGAGGCAGAGACCGGCCGCGTCCGCGGTGACGTTGGGACGGGATTCGTAGATGATGCCGATGACACCGAGCGGGATGCGCATGCGCCCGATCTGCAGGCCGTTGGGACGGCGCCACTCACCTGTCACTTGCCCGACCGGGTCGGGGAGTGCCGCAACCTCGCGTAGAGCCGTGGCCATGGCGGCAATGCGTTTCTCGTCCAAGTGCAGGCGGTCGCGTGACGCCTCGCCCAGGGAAGCGCCATGCCGATCCAGATCTTTGCGGTTGGCGGCTATCAGGGACGCAATCTCCGACTCCAGCTGGCTGGCCATTTCCTCCAGCGCCCGGTTCTTGCTCAGGGTGTCGGCTCTGGCCAGAATCTCAGCAGCAGCTCTGGCACGCACCGCCTGCTCACGAACCGATTCCTCGAGAGTGGATCGAACAGGCCGACGGAGCGGAGATCCGTCGGTGTGCCCGGAGGCGTGCAGCCGACTGCCCGGCTCACGGTCGCTCACGCCGAGGACTCCAGCACGACGAGATCGTCGCGATGAACAACCTCATCGCCACTGTGATAGCCCAACACCTTCACGATCTCTCCGCTGCGACGCCCCTTGATCCACTTGAGCTCAGTCGAGGAATAAGAGGCCATGCCGCGCGCGAACTCCCGGCCATCCTCGAGCGTGATTGCCACACAGTCACCGACCTTGAACTTCCCTCGCAGAGCGCGCACACCGGATGCCAGGAGGCTTTTTCCACCCCGGGTGATCGCCTTCTCGGCTCCGGCATCTACCACAATGCTTCCGGCCGGCATGAGCGTGTAGGCAATCCAGTGTTTTCGGCTCCCCAGTGCCCGCTCACGCGGTTGCACCAGCGTGCCCACAGTCTCGCCGTTCAGGATGCGCGCCAGGGCCCCCCGTCGTCGACCGTTGGCGATAATGGTAGGCACTCCGTAGGCCGCTGCCTGGCGGGCAGCCTCCAGCTTGCTGCGCATACCGCCCACACCCGATCCGCTCGGCCCGCCCGCCTCGGCAGTACCGCCCTCGGCGGACATGTGGTCGATCAGCCGCGCACGGTGGTGGCGGCGCGGGTCCCGGTCGTACAGGCCCTCCGTATCCGTCAGGATGACGAGCAGATCAGCCTCCACCAGATTCGTGACCAGAGCCGACAGCAGGTCGTTATCTCCGAATTGTATCTCGTCCACGGCGACGGAATCGTTCTCGTTGACGATCGGGATCACACCCAGGCGCAACAGCTCGAACAGCGTGTGGCGAGCGTTGAGGTAGCGCTGGCGGTCCGCCAGATCCTCTCGCGTGAGCAAGATCTGGCCGACTTTCTGGCCCCGGCGCATGAAGGATTTTTCGTACATCCAGATCAGGTGCGTTTGCCCTACTGCGGCGGCCGCCTGCTTGCCGGCCAGTCCCGCCGGACGCCTGGAACGTCCCAACCGGTGACTGCCTGCAGCGATGGCGCCCGAGGACACCAGCACGATTTCGCGCCCGCCACGCTTTAGATCGCACAGTTCTCGTGACAGCTGGCCGAGAATTCGGGGCATGAGCCGCACGCCGCCACGCGTCAGAACACCCGATCCGACCTTCACGACCAGCCTGCGCACGTTCGCCAGCAGGGCGGCCCGAGGCTTTGTGATTTCCCTCGTTCTCACCATCCTGTGCCTGCCTAAAAGTTAAATTCTAGCAGATACTTACAGTGCTTCGATAGCTCCTTGACCCCCTGCGCCCCTTGTCCTAGTCTGGACGCCATGTCTTCCGACGGCAGGCCGTTCCATGAAGGTACCTGGAAATTCTCATCCAGGCTCTTCTGGTCTGGAGCGATCTTGCTCCTGGCGACCTGCTCGATCGGGTCGACCACGACAACCGAGACCCAGACCCAGCAGCACCTGGATATCTTGCGGATGACCGACGACGTGCTCTCCCAAGTGAGCGCGCTCCGCGGACTGGCGGTGCAGGAACCTGTGGGCCGCGAGCTGCACAGCGAAGAATCGCTGCGTTCCTACATCGCGGAGCGGCTTCAGGAAGAGTACCCGGGCGACATGCTCGAGCGCGAGCAACGCATTCTGGCCATGTTGGGGCTTTTGCCGGCCGGGTTCGACCTGGCCTCAGCGGTGGAACACCTGTACACATCACAGACTGCTGGCTATTACGACCCGCGCAAGAAAATCCTGTACCTTTCCGAGAGTCTGTCCGCCTCCTTCCAGATACCGACGCTAGCGCATGAACTGACCCACGCGCTCCAGGACCAGCATTTCCAGATCGGCGATTACATGAATCCCGATCGGGAGCGGCAGGAAGACGACCAGCAGCTGGCAATCATGGGGCTGGTGGAGGGAGACGCCACAGGGGTCATGCTGGCCACTCTATCGGGATCGCCCGGGGGCGAATCCTGGACGGAGTCGGTTTCACTGCTCCAAGACGGCATGCTCCAGGGGCTCGCCTCCCTCTCGGACGGAACGCTTCCCTCCTATCTGATCCGTCTCCTGAACTTTCCTTACCAGCACGGCACGCCGTTCGTCGCCCGACTGTACCGGGAAGGGGGCTGGGACGCCGTGAGTGCGGCCTACCAGCGCCCGCCGAAGTCCACTGAGCAGATCCTCCACCCCGAGCGCTATGCTCCCGCCGAGGACGTGCCCACCCAGGTGAGCAAACTCCTGCTTCCCGATCGAATCACGGACCACGAGCTGTATCACCATCTGGTCCTGGGCGAGTTCGTGACCCGCCTCATCCTGGAGCCCGGCTTGGGAAACGAGGAAGCCGCGCGGGCGGCGGATGGCTGGGACGGTGACCGCGTGGCGCTTTACCAGAGCGAGGGCGGCGACCTGCTCGTGTGGCTGAGCGTGTGGGACTCCCCCCAAGAGGCCGCCGAATTTGCGCTGGCGCTCGAGTCGAATCTCCACGGTGGGATTGTGGAGTCACGGGACACGCGCATCGTTCGGGTACAATCTGAGAATCTGCGCATGGAAGAGACACAGTTGCGTTCTGTGGTTCTCGAGATGTGGGAGGCGTGGGACCGCAGCGGTTTTGTACCTGGAGATCCATGAGCACGACTGGAAACGAGCGCGAGCGTCTGCCGGTTGACGTCCTCTTCGTGGGCGCGGGCCCCGCCTGCCTGGCGGGTGCCCTCCACCTGGCGAAGCTCATCCGACAGTACAACGAGGGATCGATCCCGTCTCCGGTGCCAGGTGTAGAGAGGCGGCCGCTGGGGGCGGAGATTGTGGTGCTCGAGAAAGCCCGCGAGGTCGGCCAGCATGGGCTCTCAGGCGCGGTGCTCAACCCGGGAGTGCTTCGCGAGCTGGTTCCCGATTTTGAGGAGCGCGATTTTCCGGGCGGTATGAAGATCGAGGACGATCGTTTCGTCTTTCTCACCCGCCGTTCGGCTTTCCGCGTTCCCAGCCTGCTGGTGCCGCCTGCGAACCACAACCGCGGCTTCTGGACCATTTCATTGCAGCGCCTGACCGCCTGGATGGCCTCCCTGTGCGAAGAAGCGGGCGTACAGATATTTCCCGACACGACCGCTGTTGCGCTAGAGATGCGCGGCGACACTGTCAACGGCGTGCTCACCGGTGACAAGGGACTCGGCCCGGACGGCCAGCCCAAGAACAACTATCAGCCGGGAGTGGTTCTGGAGGCTCCGATCACCATTCTCGGAGAGGGGCCGCGCGGGACGCTCGCCGAGGATCTCATCCATCAGAGCGGACTGCGGGGTGACGCTGCGCCGCAAATCTACTCGCTCGGTGTGAAGGAAGTCATTCGTGTGCCCGGACCGCGCGCCCGCAGAGGCATCGTTGTTCACACCATGGGACACCCTCTCTCTGACGCCATCTTCGGAGGCGGCTTCCTGTATTCGCTGGAGCCGGATCTGTTCGCGCTCGGTCTCGTAGCCAGCCTGGCCTGGCGCGATCCGGGATTCGACGCCCAGTTCCACCTCCAGCACCTGAAGGCCCACCCCTACGTGCACAGCTTTCTGCGCGGTGGAGAAGTGCTCTCCTACGGCGCCAAGGCGATCCCGGAAGGGGGCTACTGGTCGCTTCCGAAACCGTACGCCGCGGGAGCCCTGCTCATCGGGGACTCCGCCGGCCTGGTCAACATTCGTCAGCTCAAGGGTATCCATTACGCCATGAAATCGGGGATGCTGGCGGCGGAGACGGCGTTCGAGTCCCTCGTATCCGGGGATGCCTCGGAGGAGCGCCTGTCGGCGTACGGCCGTCGGCTCGCCAACTCCTTTGTCCATCATGATCTGTACCGGGACCGGAACTTCCGCCACGCCTTCCACGGCAGCTTCCGCGCGGGACTCATCAAGAGCCAGGTACACGCCCTTCTCGGAGGAGGGCCGCGCCGGCGGCCGCACCTGCAACCCGATTACACCCGTCTGATGCCGTCACCGGCACCGGCATCCTCCAAGCCCGCTCTGCCTTCGGACGGCGGCCTGTTCATCGACAAGCTGACGGCGGTGTACAAGTCGGGAACCATCCACCGCGAGGATCAGCCCACGCACATCCACATCGTTGACCC
Source organism: Acidobacteriota bacterium (assembly GCA_027295505.1). Classification (GTDB taxonomy): domain Bacteria; phylum Acidobacteriota; class Polarisedimenticolia; order JAPUKU01; family JAPUKU01; genus JAPUKU01. Next base: position 18,422 of record JAPUKU010000019.1, on the reverse strand, counting down.
GAAACGCTGCACGGACACGTGCATCCCGCGTTTCGGCACCGCCCCCTGCACGCACTTCTGTCCGGCGAATGTCTACGAGCTCGTCGACGATGGCGGCGCGCAGAAAATCCAGGTCAACTTCACGAACTGCGTTCACTGCAAGATCTGCGTTATCCTCGATCCCATCGATGTGTCGGAGCGGGACAACCTGCAGAACATCGACTGGCGCGCCCCCGCCGAGGGCGGCCCAAAATACAACTTGCTGTAATCCTCACCGATCTGCAGGGCTGTTCCGGGAGCGGCTCCGTGAAGCAGGCGGGTCCGCCGCTTGAACGAGCAGCCCCTTGAGGTAGCGACTCTCCGGAAGCTCGAGCAGGACCGGGTGATCCAGCGGCTGGCCGCGGTCCTCCAGCAGGCGCACGGAGCGTCTCGCCTCTCCCGCCGCCCGTTTCACCACCTCGACGAACTCCTCCTTCGGCAGGTTGTAGGAGCAGGAGCAGGTCAGGAGCACGCCTCCCTCACTGAGAAGCCGCAGCGCGCGGCGATTGATCTCCCCGTAGCCGCGCCGAGCCGATGCCAGATCTTTGCGGCTGCGGGCGAAGGCGGGTGGATCGAGCACGATGACATCAAAGCGCTCACCCTGGCGATCCAGGTTCCCCAGCAGATCGAACGCGTTCTCGCACTCGAACGCGATCTTGCTCTGCAGGCCGTTCCGGAGCGCGTCCTCCCTGCCCCGCGCCAGGGCCGGCTCCGACGTGTCGGCGGCCAGGACTGACTTGGCCTGCTTTGCCAGGTGCATCGCAAAGCCGCCCTGGTGGGTAAAGACGTCCAGGCAGCGACCCTGCGCCAGCTCGCCCATGCGCATACGGTTGTCGCGCTGGTCAAGAAAGAGACCTGTTTTCTGTCCTTCCCAGAGATCAACCGTGAAGCAAAGCTCAGCTTCGCGGATCTCGGTGCTCGTTCCCTCGCCGAGGACCAGGGTGCGGTCACTCGGCAGGCCCTCCAGGGCACGAACCGTGGGATCGTTTCTCAGAACGATGCGCTCCGGCTGCAATATTTCCTCGATGAGTTCGATCCACAGATGGGTGAGCAAATCCGCCCCGAGCACCAGGGTCTGGATTACCACCGAGCGGTCATACACGTCAACGATCAGGCCCGGGAGGCCGTCGGCGTCCGCGTGCACCCACCGGAATCCGGCCTGCGGCGTGCGAAGCGCGGCGCGGCGCTCGAGAGCCGCCCGCAGCCGACAGCTCCAGAAATCGCGGTCGATCGACTGTTGCTCGAAGCTGATGCGGCGCAGGGAAATCCGGGAGCGGGGGTTGAAGAAGGCCTGGCCGAGTGCCTGGCCGGCCGCGTCATGGACTAGAACAACGTCACCGGGCGCGGCTTCTTCTACGCTGAGGACACCATCCGCATAGACCCAGGGATGTCCGCGCCGCCAGCGCGCCGCCGCGCGCGAATCGAGTGCCACGCGCGGCATGGTAATGCCTCAGGAGGCAGCCGGAGAGACCGGTTCAAGCGCTCTCGGGAGGTGACGCTCGCCCACGCGGCTGCCATAGAGGAAGCCGAGCATCGACAGCGGCAGCGAAAAGAAAAGCGCGTATTCCTGCCACAGCTCGAAATGGATTCCACCGATTGTGAAGGTCCAGATATATGTTTCGTAATCCTCGCTGAAGGTGCCTATCTGATAAAGGATCAGGTAGTAGGCGATGGCGCCCACCAGCCCCGCAATCGAGGAATACATTCCGGACGCCTGCGTCTTAGGCTTTTTGTAGTAGAGCGCGACCATAATGGGCACGAAGACGCTCGAGGTGAGGATCGTGGACATGAAGACCCAGAGGGCCATCAGGCGCGAGAAAGCGAAAGCCAGGAAGTATCCGAGGATCCAGGAGACAAATACACCCCATTTCGTGTAGCGCACCAGATCTCGATCCAGCATGTCGGGTTTGAACACCGGCCGGTAGATGTCATAGACGATATTTCCGCCGGCGATCAGGGAGTAGGAGTCGATGGTCGACATCTCAGAGGCCAGCACCCCGGCCAGAAAGACACCGCCGAGTCCTGCCGGCAACGCCCACACCACGGTACGGAGCAGAGCCTCGTTTGGGTGGACGTCGACGGGCAGCGCCCCGGCCGCCACCGCTCCCTGGGCCAGCATACCGATGGCGGTCACGCACCAGTCGTAGGCCCCCCACACGACCACTCCGATGAGGATAGCGTTGCGGACCATCTTGAACGACTTGGCGGCGAACATGCGCTGGTAGAAGCCGGGCTCCACCAGGATACTCAGACCCGTGGCCATGTAGGTCAGAACGAGCCAGATCGGGATGCCCCCGAGCGGATCGAAGTAGCTGGCATCAAGGTTTGCCTGGGCCCACTCGAACCCTCCTACACGCGTCATGACGATGGGAACGGCGATCGCCAGGGTGGTGGCCATGAGCACAAACTGGATCGTGTCCGTGATGGCAACAGCCATGAGCCCACCGGTCAGTGTGTAGATGAGGGCCACGCCGCCCGCGACAAGGGCGCCAAGCCACGGATCCCATCCGAAGACGACGCTCGCGACTCGTCCCAGGCCAAACAGGCCGAGCGAAGGCAGCGCGTACACGAACGACGCCACGGCACCTGTCACCTGGGCTTTGGTTCCGTAGTGCCGGCCCAAGATCTCGGGAAGAGAGAAAAACGCCGCCTCACGCACGCGCTTGGCGACCACGAACGCGGCGACCATGAAGAAGATGTATGTCGGCATCGAGTACGAAAAGAATGAAACGATGCCTGCGTTGTAGGCAACCTCCGAAGTGCCAAACAGTACATCCACGCCGTAATACGTCGACACCAGCGTGCAGATAAGGATAGGAGTGGTCATCACCCGGCCGGCGACGAAATAATCCTCGAAGCTCTTCAGCCGGCGCGAGATATAAAGACCAATGGCGATGAGCATCACCAGGTAGGCGATGATCACCGCCACATCAAGCCAGTGGAGATGCGATCCTTCCATTACTAGAGTTCCTTCCTGTCTATTTTCCGGCGGCGCAGAATATCAAGCGCTGGAAGGAGCGTCAAATAAGCGAACAGGATGCTGCCCACGCCAAAAACCATGAACCAACCCGCCGCCGCAACGGTGGGAAACGAGGAGAACGTGAGGGAGCCAAAGCCGATCATCGTTGTCAGGGTGGCCGTCAGCATGGCGCGGCCAGTGTCAGAGAGCCCCTCCTCCAGGCTGTGCCGCTCCCGCAAGCGGTGGACCAGATAGATGCCGTTGTCGATCCCGAGGCCAAGCATGACCGGCACGAGCACGGCATCAATAATGCTTAAACGAATACCGAATACCGCAAGGCCGCCGAGCGTCCACACCACCGCCACCCCCAGCGGCAACAGGCAAAGCACGATGGTCGTGATGCGCCGCAGGTTGATGTAGAGCATGAGAATGATGCCCGCCAACGCCACCATCGCAGCCAGTCTTGCTCCCTGGATCATCAGCAGCTTGACCTCCTGGCCCAGAGCTTTCAGGCTCACGATGGCCCAGTGCCCGGCAAGGCCACTGATCTGCTGCCGGATGCGGTTCAGGTTCTCGGTCCAGAGTGAGGGATCTCCGGTGACAAAAAGGTACGCCGTGAGCCGCCACTGCCCCTCGTCCTCTCGGGTTACAAAGTGCTCGAGCAGATCGAATGCACCGGCGTTCTCGAGCAGCTCAATTGACATGGGGTCCGGCTTTTCGATGAGACCGCGGACGAGTTTCATAGCCGGCTTCACCGACAGGTCGGTGCGGAAACCGGTTTCCTGGAGAGCACGCTTTAGGGACGCTTCGATGCGGGTGAGGCTGACACTGTCCGGGTTCTGGCTGCGCACGGACTCGATCCAGCGAATATTATCCTGCTGCCTGCTGCGGGACGGCACCACGCTGTCGAGCGCGCCGTACGAGGCGAGCGTTCCGTTGTCGACCAGCGGCTGCAGAGCCCTGCCGAGCGACTCGCTCTTCTCCCACAAAGTTTCTTCATCTCCCGCCAGCGTGGTCACCAGCGTCGTCTCGAGAGGGGCGCCCACGCGTCGGGTGATCTCCTTCTGAGTCTCAACGGCGGGGCTTGACGTGGGGCGAAATGCGTCGAATCCTTCAGCCATTTGCAGCTGGGTTAGAGCGGCACCCAGCACCAGGGTGACGATGGCCAATGCCATCAGCACGCTCCAGGGCCAGGCTTCGACCGTGAGCGCCAGGCGCCGGATCAACGGCTTAAACCGATCCTCGTGCCCGCGGCGCCGATGAGCCTGCACGAGTGTCAGGAAGGAAGGAAGCACGAGGTAAGTCGAAGCCATGAGCAGGAGCATGCCGGTACCACCGATCCAGCCGAGCTCCCTCAGACCTTTGAAGTCGGTGAGCAGGGCGGCGTAGAAGCCTATCGAAGTGGTCAGACCGGCCGCCCAGGCTCCTTGGCCCACCTCCACCACCGAGCGCTCCAGGGCCACAGCATGTTCCTCTCCGCGGCGACGCTCCTGGCGGTACCGTTGTATCAGGTGCAGTGCGAAGTCGATACCCAGGCCAAGGAGGATGGCGGCGCAACCAGCCGTGAACAGGTTAAAGTGGCCGACCAGCAAGCGCGCCGCACCGAACACCCAGGCCAGACCCACAGCAAGCGTCAGAGCCACGCCTACAACGTCGAGCACGCCACCGAGCATGATGTAAAAGACGATGAGAATCGCCACGCCGGCCACGGCCATGTTCCAGGCCATATCACGCTTGAGAATGTGGCTATAGTCGCTTGCCAGCGCGAACGATCCCGTGTGCAGGAAGCTAATATCGACAGGCGCACCCTCTGGCACCTCGGAAACCACTTGATCGAGAATCTCTTTCTCCAGCACGAGCAGCGATTCGAACAGGTCTTCGAGGAATAACAAGTCCTGCGCGCTGCCGGAGGGGTGCACAATGAGCACCAGGTACTCGAGGTCTGGCGTGAAGAAATACCCATCCAGATACTCGAAACGCAGCTGCCCGCGAAATCGCTCTGTCCAGGGAGTGAAAAACTCTCTCAGGCTCAGGGGGTCGCTTCGCAGTGTTTCCTTCAGAAAAACAGAAGCTGAAGTTCCGACCATCGCACGGTTGGCAGCAACCTGGGCGCGAATCCCCTCCTCCGAAATGCGTTCGAGGAAGGCCTGGCGTTGAGACGGTTCGAGGTAATAGAGACCGTATCCGGCGAAGAGGTCCCGGAAGAGCTTGATGCGCTCTCGATCGATGCGGTAATCAACCCGTTGGGCGAGCCCCTCCTCGAGCAGCGCGGCGGCCAGCAAATCGGCGACCTCCTCGCGCAACTCCGCGTCCTCTTCTCCGCGCCCCTCGATGACAATGATGAGGCGGTCGAGCGTTCCTTCACGCTCGAGCACACGGGTAAACTCCTTGACAACCGGGGATTCCTCTGGCAGCAGATCGAGAATCTGGCTGCGCAATTGCAGATCACGCCCCACCCAGGCGCACACCCCCGCCAGTAGCAGCGTCGACAGCAAAGTTGCCACGGGCCAGCGCAAACCCAGATGGGCCAGCAACGTGAAAAGACGGCGTCGGATTGCCATGAGCCTGCAGTTCCCTGTGAAGCGAAAATCAACCCCGGCTTGCGCCGGAGCCCCGGTCGGCTATAATAGGCCTCGCTCTGACAAAATAGGCGTTTAGAGTGCACCCGCGGGTTGCGGGAAGGCGCGCTTATAGCACCCGTGTGGCGGCGGCGCAAATGCAAGGGCCGACCGCATGGCGGGTGCATGCACTCTTGAAACTACGGATTCCGCAGCCATGCACTCTCCGGGACAATGGCAACTGGCAGGCGCGAGGCGTCTATTTCCCTCGATTGCCCTGGCACTCCTGGCCGCGGCCTGGATCTGGCTGACTCTCTTCTCGCTCACTCCCGCCCATGCCGATCCCGAAATCACCGGTCACATCACCTGGGTCGATCCGGATGCCGAAGAGTTCGGTATCGACTCGGACGGCGAAGAACTGAACTTCGTCGTCGATGATGACACCGTTATCCTTCGAGACCACCAGCCCGCCACCCTCGAAGACGTGCAGCCCAACGAGTGGGTGGTGTCCTGCGTCTACCGCATCAGCAACAGCCGGCGCCTGTGCATCCGGCTCGAGATAGAAACTCCACCCGAGGAAGAAGGTCTGGAGTAGCCTGCGGAGCGCAGTGGATCAGTTCCCGTTCTTGCGAGTCCTGAGCAATTGGTAGATGCACCACCCCGACAGGCACGAGATCAGTGTCCACGAGCACAGCATGAAGATCCAGCCGGCCAGATTCATGCCTCCCCTCCCGCCCGGGCCTGGCGCCGCGCCCACGCCTTGTGAATCAACCAGAACACGACCAGTATGACCACGAGCACGAGCCCGCGCGCCATCCATAGATAGGGGCGGTTTTCCGGCTCAACGTTTTCCATCAGGATTCTGGGTTTCCCTTCTTGATAGGTCCACGCTGCAAATATCGTCAGCAGAAAAACCGGCGTAACATATTTGATGACATAGTAGAAGAAACGCGGAAGCCGGATGTCGGCTCCCATGTTGATTTCCTTCCAGCCCTTCCCCATCCCGAACACCCAGGCAAAGAGCACGATCTCCAGGGCAGCGAACAAAGTGATCCCGAACGCCCCAATCCAGAAATCAACCTCATCGAGGAAGCCGAACTCGAGGAACAGGATGATGGGCTGCACCAGGATGCAGATCGACACGCCCACCGCGGTGACTGCCTTTCGACGCGTCCAGTCGAACTCATCTTGCAGAAACGACACTGCGGGCATGGCCAGCGCGGAGGACGAAGTGATGCCCGCGAAGAACAGCAGCAGGAACCACATGGTGGCGAGTATTTGTCCGAGAGGAAGCTGTTGAAAGATGATGGGCATGGTCTGGAACCCGAGATCGAACATTCCTCCTTCGGCAATGGCAATTGTCTGCACCGTGCCGAAGAACGCCACAGCGATCGGTATGGCGAGGCAGCCACCGAGAATGACCTCGGCGAACTCGTTGGTGGAGGCCGTAGTGAGGCCGCTCAGAACGATGTCGTCTTTCTCCTTCAGGTACGAAGCGTAAGTGACGATAGTGCCCAGACCCACGCTGAGCGTGAAGAAGATCTGGCCCGCAGCTGCAAGCCAGACTCTGGCCTCGCTCAGACGACTGAAGTCCGGCTCCCAGAGAAAAGCCAGACCCGCCATGGGGGTCTGATCCGGAAGCGCGGGATCCGGAGCGCCCAGCGTGAACACCCTGACCACCAGGATGACAGCAAACAGCAGGAGAACCGGCATGGCGATCTTGGCCAATCGCTCGATCCCGCGCACGACGCCCTTTGCCAGGATATAAAGATTGGCTGCCAGCGTGATCGCCATGAACACGTAGGCGTAAAACAGAGACCCACTGTTCTCGCTCTGGGTAAAGCCCTGGTACGCGTGCAGAAAACCTCCCATTCCCGACTGGTCCGTCAGGCCCCAGTACATTCCGGTCGCTGAAAAGTATGCGAAGGCCAGCGTCCAGGACTCGATGTAGGTGTAATAGACGCAGAACACCAGAGGGATGGCGATCCCCAGTCCGCCCAGGTAGCGCGCCAGCGGATGCTGCCAGAGATGCTGGAAGATGCGTGGAGTGGTTCCGGAACCGAGCCGTCCCCCAAGACGCCCCATGCTCCACTCCACCCACATGAGAGGAATGCCGACTAGCAGCAGGGCGACGAAGTACGGGATCATGAAGGCGCCGCCGCCGTTGCGTGCAGCCACGGACGGGAAGCGCAGGAAGTTTCCAAGGCCGACGGCATTTCCCGCCATGGCCAGGATGAGGCCGGTGCGCGTCGCCCATACCTCTCGACCCTGTCTCATACAGAATTCCTCCCCTGTCGGTACCGGTTCCCAAGAGGGCGCGCTATCCTATCACAGCGGCCGCCGGAGGCTGCTCAGGAGCCTGGCAGCGGACTGTGTGTTGAGGACATCTCCCTTCGTGAGCCACCCCTTGCGGGCCACGGCCACACCTCCCGAATAGTGAGCCAGGTCCAGGGCGCGGTGCGCGTCAGGACTGATGACGAACCGGACACCCAGCTCACGGGCTCGCCTGAGATACCTCCAATCCAGATCGAGACGGTGCGGATTGGCATTGATCTCGACGGCCACTCCATGGCCTGCCGCTGCTGCCAGCACGTGCTCGATATTCACGGCGTACGCCTCCCGCCTCAGCAGGAGCCGCCCCGTGGGATGGCCGAGTATCGAGACACGCGGATCGGAGAGTGCGCGAACCAGGCGTGCGGTCATCTCTTTTTCACCCATCTGGAATCCCGAGTGAATGGAAGCCACAACAAAATCCAGATCGACACCTGCCGGCACATCCACCCGGCCATCGACCAGGATATCTGCCTCGATGCCGTGCAGCACCCGGCACTTCTTCTGGGCGCGGTTGACCGCTGAGATCTCACGGGCCTGTTTCTTGAGACGGTTCGCATCCAGGCCGTTCGCATAGCGGGCTGCCGGGGAATGATCGGCGATGCCGATATAGCTGAGCCCGATGCTCGCCGCGGTCCGGGCCATCTCCTCAACGGTATCCTCGCCGTCGCTCCAGCGCGTGTGCATGTGCAGGAGCCCGCGTACATCTTCCGATGCGATCAATTCCGGGAGCGAGCCCGATTCCGCCGCCTCCAGCTCACCGAGGTTCTCACGGAGCTCTGGAAGGATGAAAGGCAGATCCAGGCCACGATAGACGGCAGCTTCGTCCGCGCAGCGGGTGGGGCGCCTACCCTTGAAGAGCCCGTACTCGTTGAGCTTGAGACCCTGCGCGGAGGCCCGGCGGCGCAGGGCTGTGTTGTGTTCCGCGCTGCCAGTGAAATACATCAGAGCAAATGGAAATGCCGCTGGCTTCACCACCCTCAGATCGACTGCGATGCCCGAACCGGTGACCACGCTCGCGCGTGTGATTCCACTTCCGACCACCCGTACCACCTCCGGGAACTCGGTGAACGCACGAATGACCCCGGGCGCCACCCTGGCCGCGGCCACCAGATCGATGTCCTTGACGACTTCCTTTCCCCGCCTGAGGCTGCCGGCAATCTCGACCTCACACACACCACGCAGGGCCCGCACGCGTTCGCATAGGGCCCCGGCCAGGGCAAGCGCTTCGGAAGAAAGATAGTTCCCGGCATGCTTACCCATCTGGGCCAGGCCCTGGAGGATCTTCTCCTCGGTGCGAGCGCCGAAGCCGGAGAGCTTGGCCACTTCCCCCTGTTTGCACGCGCAGCGCAGCGCCCCGGGACTGTCGACCCCGAGCTTCTCGTGCATGATGCGGATGCGCTTGGGGCCCAGCCCTGGCACCTCGAGCAGATCGACAAGACCCTCCGGCACGCTCTGGCGCAACTCTTCCAGATAGGGCAGGTTGCCTGTGGCCGCGAGCGTGGCGATCGTCCCGGCCAGGCCTCGGCCAATACCCGGCAGCTTCTGGAGATGGCCCTTGCGAAGCAGCGATTCCAGATCGGCCTCGAGAGCCTCCAGCGACCGGGCAGCGGCAGCGTAGGCCCGGCTCTTGAATGGGTTCTCACCTTTCAGATCGAGAAGAACCCCGATCTCCTCGAGCACAGCGGCCACCTCTCGGGCGTTCATACGTGACGGGGAATGGACAGAGGAAGAGGAGATCAGTTGACGGAGTGATACTCGAACTCTACGTGATTGAATCGCTTCTGTGCCTTCAGCCTGTCCAGCAGCCGCAGGAGCAGCAATTCCAGGCGCTGGCCGCGTTCGGCGAGGCTCGGCAGCTCCAGAAGCTCCTGGCGCAGAAGCGGGTGAATGCCCAGGCTCATGGAGAGAGTGTTCACACAAGTCTCATAATCACCCGGCTGATCGGGGTAAAACCGCGGAGCGGGATCATCACCCATCTGCTTGGACAGGGCCATGTAGGTCACCACGAGCCGCTGGATCTGTTCCGCCTGGTCATCCGGAGGGGGGGGCAGTCCCTCGGGCAAGGGCCGCACCTTTGCCACACGGTACGGACTCGACTGCACGTACTCCAGGATCTCGTAGCGCCGCGATCTCTCGAGGACCAGGTTGTAGCGCCCATCGGCGAGCCGATCGACCTTGCTGATGTTTCCGTATGAACCGATGCGGAACGTATCCGGGGCGCCCTCGTAGTTCTTCTCCCAGCCGGGACGAAGCAGCACCATGCCGATGCGCCGTTGCGCCTGTAAGGAGTCCTCGAGCATCTTCCGGTAGCGCGCCTCGAAAATGTGCAGGGGCAGATTTTGGCCCGGGAAATAGACCAAGTTCGGCAGAGGGAAAATCGCCAGTTGAAGTACCTCGTTCACGTCGTTCCTTTGCCCGAGCCCCCTGCCTCGTCTACGACCGGCAGGTGATATGGCCGGTTGCGGGCAATCTCGGCCAGCCGCGCCTGAACCGCACGGGTAATGCTCTCGAAAACTGCAGCCAGCGGCTCCTGCGGCCGCACCAGCACCGGCGGCCTTCCCGCATCGCTCTCCCGGGCCAGCGAGGGGTCGAGGGGCAAGCTCCCCAGAAGCGGCACACCCAGTTCATCGGCCAGCCGCCGCCCTCCCCCCGCTCCAAAAATCTCTGAGCCCTGGCCGCAATGGGGGCATTGATAAGCAGTCATGTTCTCGACCACTCCCAGGATGGGAACGCCTGCCTTGTGGAACATGGCGATCGCCTTGCGCGCATCGAGCAGTGCAACCTCCTGAGGCGTGGTGACGATCACGGCGCCGCTGAGGGGAATTTCCTGTGTCAGCGTGAGCTGCACGTCACCCGTTCCGGGCGGCAGGTCCACGATCAGATAGTCGAGAGCGCCCCACTGTACCTCGCCGAGGAACTGGCGCACCACGCCGTGCACCATCGGCCCGCGCCAGATCACCGGCTGGTCGCCCTGCAGGAAGAACTGCATGGACATGAGACGAACCCCGTGCACGTCCACCGGCACGAGGTGCTGTCCCACAGATCGCGGCATTGCGGTAACTCCAAGCATTAGAGGCAGATTGGGACCGTAAATGTCGGCATCAATGAGCCCCACCCTCGCCCGTGCCCGAGCCAGCGCCAGCGCCAGGTTGACCGAGACCGTTGACTTTCCAACGCCCCCCTTGCCGCTGCCCACGGCCACCACGTGGCCGACCTGGGCGAGCGAATCGGTCGTGCCTGAAGATGCTCCCATCATGTCCTCGTCTTGCCAACCATGATAGCTCTCCCGTTCGCAGAGGCGCAAACCGGGATCCGGGTGCCGCCCTGGGTCAGGAAACGAATGGGTCTTTGAGGCCGTGCAGAGGGCCGAGGTCCGCGGAGGTAGCCTGGATCAGCACGCGGAACGCCGTGCCCATCCCGCCGGGGCGGATCAGCTCCTTGAAGGCCAGCCGCTCCTTCCAGGCTTCGGGCGAACCCGGCTCTCCTTCCAGGAGTCCCAGGTGCCCGGCGAGCGCGGTGAGGAAGCGCATCTGATCGGTGAGCCCCAGACACACCAGGCCCGCTCCCTCTCCGGCCTCGATCAGATCATCGAAATCGACGTGGCTGGTCAGGTCCTGCTCGCCCACCCTGGCGTACAGGCCCCGCTCGACGCGGTGGCGGTGATACCCCAGAAGTGACCCGCTAGCACGTTCGGGGCGGTAGCGCTCGTTCCGCCGATAGCCATAATCAAGAGTGATGACATAGCCCCGGTCAAGGGCACTTCCGATTCTACCCATCCACGCGCGCGCGCGCGGACTCCACTCGAACTGAAACCCATCAGGCAGCGTGGGGATCATTTTCTCGAGCATGGCTGCTTCATCATCCGCGAGCGGACGCTCAATGTCGACGAACGAGTCACCTTCTCCCCCGGCGTCGGGACCCGTCTCGACACCGACGCAGATCTCATGCAACCCATCCCGGTGCTTCACCAGCCGTCGCACCGGAAGCGCGTCCAAAAACTCGTTCGATAGCACGACACTGCCACCCTGGCCGAGAACTTCCAGCGCCTCCACCTCGGACACGCGTTCGGGGATCCCCCTTATCTCTGCCTGCGAGTAGGGGTCGACGCACAGATAGCGCGAGGATGCAGGCCAGGCATCCTGCTCCGCGAGCACCCGGGTGATACCGCGAGCCAGATCGAGCGCTCCGGCGCCATATTCGATGATCGTGAAATCACCCCCGGAGCCCAGCCGCCGGCGGCATTGCTCGATCTGGTGAGCCAGAAGCCGCGCAAAAACCGATCCGACCCGGGGGCTGGTCTGGAAATCAACGCCCGGTCCGTGCCGCGCGCCCGCGGTGGCGTAATAACCCAGCCCCGGCTCGTACAGGGCGCGCTCCATGAAGCGTTCGAACGTAATGGGACCTTTGCCGCGGATTTCCCCAGCAATCAGTCCGTGCAAGCGACGGTTGGCGCCGCTCATGCCCGCCTGTGGCAGTGATATTGCAGAAAGAGTTCATCTCCGACACGCTCCATCTTCACGAGCTCGAGCTCCAGCGGGACAGCGGCCCCAAATCCGGCGCCGCCCGCCAGAGTGGGTGCCGTCTTTCCACCGAGCACGTAAGGGCAGAGCGTGACATGAAGCTCATCCACAAGACCGGCGCTGAGGAAAGAGAAATTGACCTCGCCGCCCCCCTCAACCAGAACCCGCCGGTAGCCGCACTCGCTCAGCCGCCCGAGGAGTGCGGAAAGATCGATCTCCGAGTCGCCGAGGTGCCAGATCTCAGCGCGGCGCCCCAGGGCTGTCTCCTTCCCGGGATTCGAGGCCCGCGACGGCGCCACCACGATCGTGCGCACCTCCTCCGATGACACCACCTTCGACTGCACCGGAACATCGAGGCTTCGGGTGAGAATGACCCAGGTGAAGGCGGGTCGGTCTGTTCCCGGGGTGTGGTTCTGTCCGCGAACGAAGGGCGGGGGATCCTCGGAGCGCAGCGTTCCCGCCCCCACAATCACGACGCCGGCCTGATCGCGCAGGACTCCCATCCGCATGCGGTCTTCATGGCTGGAGAGATCGAATTTGAGCCGGTCGGCAGCGGCGATTTTTCCATCAAGCGTGATGGCTGCATTGAGCACCACCCTGGGACGGGGCAGGCTCACCGGTCTCGCCTCCCGAAGCGCATACGAGATGCACTCTCTGCTAAGATCTCGCCTCCGTGGCCGCCATCGACACTCTTTGCCCCGGCTGTGACGCCCGCCTGTGCCTCGAGGCGGGGGGCCCAGTACCAGTCTGTCCCGGGTGCCACCAGCCCTTTCCAGCCCAGGCCCCGCCTCCGGCACGGCAGACGGTGATCTCCGGCTGCACGGTGTGCGGGGGGGAGGCTTTTTATCTTCAGAAAGATTTCAACCAGAATCTCGGCTGCCTCATCTTTATTGTGGGCGCCGTCCTTGCACCTTTCACTTACTACCTTTCTCTTCTCGTCGGCCTGGCGCTGGATCTCCTTCTTTATCTCGTCCTGCCCTACGCCGCCCTGTGCTACACCTGCCGGAGCATTTATCGTGGCTACCCGCGCAACCCCGAGCATACCGCCTATGATCCGAACACTGCGTGGATCCATCGACCCAAGGACGGTCCCTGGGCCCGGGGCGGCAGCAGCAGCGTGCCTCCGGAGGCCGGCGAGCCGCAGAGCCCCCAGACCTGAGCCACGCCTCAAATCCATCTCACAGGAACCGTTCGGTCTTCAGGTACAGATAGTGGGAGAGGATCTCTCCGATGATGACGAAGATCAACACAATGTACAGCAGGCCGGTGGCCGCCTGTGTGGCGCGCAGCCGCACGGTTCGCCAGACCATAAACCCGAGCACCAGCGGACCCGCCAGCCCGAACAGCGCACGCTGAGCCCAGAAGAGCGCCAGATCGAGTGACAGGCCGGTCTCCGGCTGCGCGAGAAGCGTCTCCCGGAGGAAGTGGACGGTTGGGACACTGACGACCGCAATGCGTGCCAGAATCGCCACCATCAGGAAGCAGGCTGCAACCCGGAGCGGATCGATCGCCATCTTGCGGTCGACCAGGTACCAGTGACCGAGGATCATGGCGCCGAAGGTCGAGCCGAGCAGCAGCATGGCGCTCAAGAAATAGCCGCTGCGCTGGATGTCGTCCCAGAGCCCTGATCCCGCACCGACCGCGAGAGCCCCGGCAGTGACGCTCGCCATGCCAGCCACCACGGTGCCGGCCAGCACCCACGCACAGCGCCGGGAAGCTCCGTCCGGTAACGACACCACATAAATGATGGTGCCCGACACCACCGCCAGTGGCCAGAACACGTGCGCCTCGAGAAGGCCAAAGCCGGTCCCGGACACCGACAGAGCCCGGACGCCGAACGGCAGGCCCACGACCACCATGGCTCCCCCGAGCCCGGCCAGCAAGCGGCGCAGGGAACGGGTCAGATCAAAGCGTCGCAGCACCCAAAGGCAGAGAAGCGAGCCCACGCCCAGTTCCAGCATGAAGAGATAGGTGACGGTGGAGCAGATCAAGTCGATCCCCTGTCCTGGTATTCCTCGAGCCAGGCCATCTGGATTGCCTCCAGGATTCCCTCGCTGGATCGCTTCGGCTCGTCATCGAACCCCGGAAGCTCCGTCACCCAACGGTGCAGATCGGTGAAACGCACCGTGAGAGGATCGAGGTCCGTGTATTTCTCCGACAGAGCAACGCCAATCTCCTCGCTATCATCCCAGGTCAGTCGCATGATGACGTCTCCCTTGCCTCGATGATCATCAACCCTTGATGACGCCGATGGGGCGAACGCGCGCCACCTTACGCGAAATGCCCGCTTCGTGAACCGTGTCGACAACCTCCGAGACGTCCTTGTAGGCCTCCGGCATCTCCTCGACGAGAGTGGCCCGTCCGGTCGCCTTGACCACCACCCCCGCGTCTCTGAGCTCGCGAATGATAGAGCGCCCTCGCGCCTTCTGTCGCGCTTTGGTGCGGCTCATCAACCGGCCGGCCCCGTGGCAGGTGCTGCCAAACGTTTCCAGGCGGGCCTTCTCCGTACCCACGAGCACGAATGAGTAACGGCCCATGTCCCCCGGAATCAGCACCGGCTGGCCGACTTCCCTGTAGGGCGCCGGAACCTCGGGATGCCCGGGCGGAAAAGCGCGTGTGGCTCCCTTCCTGTGGACGCAGACCTTCACTTCTTGCCCGTCGATCAGATGGGTCTCGAACTTGGCGATGTTATGGCATACATCATAAACCGTGTCGAGACCGGCCTGCGGGTTCCCGCCGAAAACCTCCTCGAAGCACTGCCGGGCCCAGTGCGTGATGACCTGGCGGTTGCAGAAAGCGAAGTTCGCCGCCGCCGCCATGGCCGCCATGTACCGCCGGCCTTCATCGCTTCGCAACGGTGCGCAGCAGAGCTGCCGATCGGGAAGCTCGATACCGTAGCGGGAGCTGGTATTCTGCATGATTCTGAGGAAGTCGTCGCACACCTGGTACCCGAGGCCGCGCGAGCCGGTGTGGATCGTGAGGGTCACCTGATCCTGGCGCAGTCCCAGAGCGGCGGCCGCGCGGGCGTCGTACACTTCGTCCACATACTGGACCTCGACAAAATGGTTTCCCGATCCGAGCGTGCCGACCTGATCGCTTCCACGCTGTTTGGCGCGTTCGCTGACCTCGACGGGATCGGCCCAGGGAAGCCGCCCGCCTTCCTCGATCACTTCGAGATCGGCGTTCTCTCCGAAACCCTGCGTGACGGCCCACGAGGCGCCCTGCCGGAGCACACGATCCATCTCCTTGCGGCTGATCCTGAGATCGCGGCGATGAGAGCCCACTCCAGTGGGGATCGAGCGATAGAGGGCGTCCACCAGCCGATCGAGCTCCGGTTCCACTTCCTGCCGATCGAGGCCTGAGCGCAGCAGGCGCACGCCACAGTTGATGTCGTAACCGACCCCGCCGGGTGAGATGACCCCTTCGTCCGGATCGGTGGCCGCAACCCCGCCGATCGGGAACCCGTACCCCCAGTGGATGTCCGGCATGCCGTACGAATAGCGCAGGATACCGGGCAAGTGCGCGACATTGGCCACCTGGGTGAGTGCCTGCTCGTCGCGCAAGACTTTCATGAGCCTGTCGCTGGCATAGATGAGCCCGTCCACACGCATCTTCCCCTGGCGTGGCAGGCGCCAACGGTATGCATCGAGCCGCTCGAGATTCATAGCGGGAACTCTGGAGTCACGGAGGACGAAGATGATCTGGGAGGAATTCTAGCACAGGCATTGCCGGGCTCTGGGGACGGGTGACCTCTCAGAGCGGCGATCCTGTACCGGGAAGCTCACGACCGCGCTCGCACAGGGCGGTGATGCGGCTGGTGGTCAGCGTGCGCCGGCCTTTGTTGAAGCTCTCCTGCAAAGAGCGCCAGCGGCCGTCACGTTGCCACTTAGCGTAGCGCTTTCCCCTGGAGCCGCCCAGACAGAGATCTTTCACGAGATTCATAGATGAGAATGTCATCTCGGTTGTCTCGATCTCGACCTCGATGGGTCTAAGGCCAGCCGCCCGCAACGCACCCAGCAGGCCTCGTTCGTCGTAGGCAAAGCGGGAGGTCCGCCCGGCCTCGTACCACTGATCGGTATGCAGAGCCGTGACCAGCACCCGGCCTCCCGGACGAACCAGCGCCGCAGCCCGCTTGAGGATCCGGTCGGACACGCACAGGTGCGCGAGGACCGAATCAAAACCGGTGGGACAGTCGAGCTGGTGGCGCAGGTTGCGGCTCAGCAGGCCGCGCTGCTCCAGATCGGCGAGCGTGAATTGGACATGCTTCAGCTTTTGCGCGGCGGCACCGGCACGGGCCGCAGCGAGGGCTTGCGCGTCCCGGTCGATACCGACGATCCTGCGGGCCAGGCCCGCTACAGCCAGGGCCGCCCGTCCTTGGCCCGTGCCCAGGTCGGCGACGGTGTCACCGCGCTGCACGGCTCTGGGGAGAAAGCGGCGAAACGCAGCGGTGAGAGCACCGTGCTCCACACCGAGGGTGGGCACGGAGTCGGTTATTTTTCGGCGTTTGAAGGTCCGCGTGACCCGAGGCGTCGAGCCTGCGAGCTGTGTGCGTGGCACAGAGTGTGTTCAGCCGGCGTCGACCAGGACGTCATCCCCGTGCAGCTGCACGCCACAACAGGTGAACGTCCCTCCCAGCGTAGAGGACGGTTGAGCCGCCTTGACCCGATTGGCCATAGCTACCTCTTCGTGAGAGGCGCAGCTCAGGAAACCTTGTAGCTCAGAATTTTTTCTTCGATGCCCGGATCGTCCGGCTTCACCATCTCAATCGTCTCCCACGGACAATCACGCACGCAAATGGTACATCCGGTGCAGCGGTCCCAGTCGATCCGGCAGACCGTGTTTACGCCGGGATATTCGGGACCGTCAAGCTTGAAAATGCAGTCGACCGGGCAGACGACGATGCAAGCATCGCAGCCGGTGCAACCGTTCTCGTCGATCAGGGCCTTGGGCCGCGGCTTGCGTGGCTTCTTTGGCACGGGTTTGGGCGCCGCTGCCTGCGCATCTGAGGCCGAGGGAGGCCCCTGCGTACCCTGCTCCATTCGTTATGTTCTCCCTTCGCCTTGGCACAACTGCGGGACCGGGCTGGGGGGGGATTCTGCCCGTAGGTGCCAATCCCACCGTTTAGTAAGAATAGCCTCCCACGCCTGGAGTGTCAAGGTAGATCAAACTGACAAATTCAATTATTTCAATAACTTATGGGGGATAACCCCACCACGTCATTCATCGTCACGCTCGATCTTGAGCGTGCGGTTCAGGACGTCGAGGGAGTCGGGGCGCGTGATGCGGCGCGCGTGAGGAGTGGGCTCGAAACGCTCGGCCCCCTCCGGAGAGGATTTCTCGGGCGCCGGGGAGGGCTCCGCCCCCGTCTCACGGTCCGGGCGGATAGGCTCCGGAATCGCCGCCACGATCCCCATGGGAATCGACTCGCCGCTGCGCACCTCGCCACCGGTGACGGCGGAGGAGGCAAGGCGTGCAGGGGGCGTGTCCGGAGGCGGTGGCGTGGGAAGCGATTCGTAAAGTGTGTTGCGGCGCTGCGCCTGGTACCCCGCGTCCTCAATCAGCCTGTGCACTTCGCCGATCGGCATGCTGTAGCAGGTGCCGGCGGCAGAGACCACGTTTTCCTCCATCATGGTGGAGCCGAAGTCGTTGCAGCCAAAGTGCAGCGACAGCTGGGCAATCTTGGGCCCCTGGGTTACCCAGGAAGCCTGCAGGTTATCGATGTTGTCGAGGAACAGGCGGGACACGGCCATGGTGCGCAGGTGATCGAAGCCGCTAGCGGGGTGCTCGACCTTGAGCTCGGTTCCCTCGCTCTGGAAAGACCAGTGAATGAAAGCCGTGAATCCGCCGGTCTCATCCTGAAGATCACGCACGCGCTGCAGGTGCTCGATCCGCTGCTCGGTCGTCTCCACCGAGCCGTACATCATGGTGGCGCTGGAGCGCATGCCAAGCCGATGCACCTCGCGCATCACGCTGATCCACGCATCGGCCGAGCCTTTGAGCGGGGCGATCGTGGCCCTCACATCGTCGGAGAGC
>JAPUKU010000189.1 GCA_027295505.1 Acidobacteriota bacterium | reverse complement strand
GAAGCGGCTCAAGAGGGCGCTGGTATATTGGGGGGTGAAGCGTAAGAAGGGGCGCAGGAGGTAGCGATGGGAAACATTACATGGCACAAGGGTGGCATCTACTCAAAGACGCTCAAGCGCCGCATCAATGGCAAACCCCTTGAGGTTTTCTACGGCCAGGTGTGGATTCCGTCTGAGAAGAAACTGCGCCACTTTCGTTTAGGGACAACACCCCGTCAGGCTGGGAGAGAAATGCGGCGGATTCTTGGTAATCCTGAAGCCGCGCTTAAGGAGCGCCAGCAGAGACGGTGTGGAACATTCTCTTTACTACTTGATCGCTTTTTGGCGAACTATCACAGCCGGGGCGATACCAACTATTATCAGCAAATCACTAAGCCACTAAGTGAACATTTCGGTAAGCGGATAGTGTCATCTATCACGCCAGCAGCGATTGATGAGTACCTTGCCTGGCGGCGCGATCTACGGAAACGCGGACGAGACGAGCGCCGGGTGGGAGAAAGCAGCCTTGGCAAGGAGGTCACAGCATTAGGAACAGTGTTGCGATGGGCACGGCGTCGAGGGTTTACTGATGTTGACCCACTTGCTGACTATGACAAGCCCAAGTCGCCCATGCGGAAGGACGCCAGGGATATTGTGATCCTGGAGCCAGCGCAGGAAGAGGCGCTAAAGAAGGTTACTCCCGGCTGGTTCTGGAACATCATAGAGTGGGCAATCTATTCTGGGATGCGGCGCGGAGAAATTGTAGTCCTGCGATACTCAGATATTGACCGGCGAGCTGGCCTGATTCAAACGAGCAGCAAGACAGGTAAGAAGCGCACAATCCCCATGCACAGAATCAGCAACCGCCTTCAAGCCATACTGAAACGGATTCCACGGCATGCACACTCTGATTACGTCTTCTGTGACCAGGAAGGCCGCCCCTTTGATGCGCACACAATGAATAGTATTCTTGAGAGCGTCGAGAGACGGGCCAGTATCAGTAGTGAGCGTGGAGTAATGTGGAATCGATACCGCCACACATTCGGGACACGACTCGCGGCAGCCGGGGTGTCCATGTTTGAGGTCAGTAAGTGGATGGGAAACAGCGTGGCGGTCTGCGAGAAGCATTACGCTGCATATCGCCCACCGACCTCCGGGGCTGGTCTTGGCGTACTAGACAATCCCGTGACAGGAACTACTGACCATACTGCTGATTGGATAGGATCGTAGGCTGGTTTTCGTAGCCTATCTTATTGTGTTATAAGACTTTTGTCCGTTAGCCCAACTTGTAAAGCATCTGGTTGGCGCCCAGATCCACATCCTTTACACGCAGCGTGAGGCATTCGAGAAGCCTGAGGCCCGACCCGTACAACAGCGTGGCCATCAGCTTTGGCGTGCCGAGCAGCTCATCCAGAATCTGCTGTACTTCGTCCTGTGTTAGGACCACCGGCAGGCGACGCGGTGCCTTTGCGCGCACGACGTTCTCCAGCCACGGCAGATCCTGGCCGAGAACCTCACGGTACAGGAACAGGATTGCGCTCAGGGCCTGGTTCAGGGTTGAAGCGGTGACCTTGCGGTCGACGGCGAGCGAGGACAGGAACTGAGATATCTCGCGCTCGCCCATGCCGGCGGGATGGCGCCTGCCGCTGTACAGGATGAAACGGCGGATCCAGGAACCGTAGCTCTCTTCCGTGCGGCGGCTGTAGTGGCGCAGACGTATCTGCCCCCGCACGCGGTCGAGCAACTTGGGTCTGGGTGCTTCGGGTGGGGGGGCCTCACGCAGCACCGGTGGCGCTGCCGTCGAGGTCGGAGGCCAGGACTGAGATGTGGCCCGGCCCTGATGGAATCTGGCCATTCATTCCCCCCTTCTTAACCTTCAGTCAGTCTCTGGATCGACTATGCGCTGCCATCTCGCTCCCATCAACCCCCAGATCGCCGCCAGCCTTGGAACGGAGGTAGATCGAACCGGCGGCTGAAGCTCACCGAAGGCACTGCTGTACGCTTGACGGCAGGTGTGACCTCTGCTCAAATAGCCCCCACTGGCGGTCCCGGGTCCTGCCAGCTTTATGGGTTGACCTGAACTGCACCCGTTCTCGGGCACACTGGAGTCAAAGATGAAAGTTTCGTTCGTGAAAGCTCCAATCGGCGGCATCATCGGTCTCGAGATGATCACGTTCGTCGAGCCGCTGGGGCTGGAGTGTGTTGCCGGGGGGCTCGAGCTGCACGGACACCGTTGCCAGATCGTCGATCTTCGGATCGACGGGCTCAAGAAAGGCTTGGCGAAGGTCCGGGAGTTTGAGCCGGACATCATTGGCCTTCAGTGCAACTTCACCACGGAGCGCTACCGCACTTGTCGGCTAGCACGGCAGCTCAAGCGCGAGCTCCCGGAAGCGCTCATGGTGGTGGGAGGCCATGACACGTCGCGCGACCCTCAGTGGTTCTTGAAGCCGGAATTCGACATCCTTGCCATCGGCGACGGTGAGGAGGTCATGCCAGGTCTGGTTGATGCCTACGAGAAACATGGCGATCTGAAGGCGGTGCCAGGCCTGGTCTTGAACAACACCTCCAGCCCCGTCCACACGGGGCCAGCCCCGGCACGCCGCAACATCGACGAGCTGCCGTTCCCGGCACGACACCTGATCGAAGATTACGCGCACGAGTACTACATCAACTTCCGCCGTCCTCTGGCACTAATGGAAACTGCCCGGGGATGTCCGTTCAAGTGTAACTTCTGCTCGGTCTGGAAGTTTCACGAGAGCACCTTCCGTGAGAAGTCACCCGCACGGGTGATCAAGGAGCTGGAACAGATCAAAGCACCGAACATCTTCATCACCGATGACATTTTCTGGATGAACGTGAACCGGGGAAGAGAACTGGCTGAGGCGATCAAGGCTTCGGGCATTCGCAAGCATTACACAATTCAAACTCGCTCGGACATCATCTGCAAGTTCCCCGATCTGATCGAGCAGTGGAAGGACTGCGGTCGTATGACCGTCTTCCTGGGTCTGGAGAAGATCGATAACAAGGGCCTGGAGTTTGTCAACAAGAAGAACTCCGTTGAAAACAACGACCGTGCCATCAAGATTCTTCAAGACCTGGGCATCGGCTACACCCCCAACTTCATCGTGGACCCCGACTGGGATCGAGAGGACTTCCACAAGCTCAAGCGGTGGATTGACCGAACGGGCGCCTACAATAGCGGCTTCTCGGTCCTCACACCTCTGCCCGGAACGGATTTATGGGACGATACCAAGGAAGACCTGACAACACACGACTGGGAGTTGTTTGACATTGCGCATGCGGTGCTTCCGACGAAGCTTCCACTGGAGGAGTTCTATCAGGAGTATGCCGGCCTGTGGCAACATGCCCTCGACACCCGCTACAAGATCGAAGGTCGGCTGAAGTGCTATGTCGGCCTGTTCGCCGCCATCGCGACTCGCAAAGTCACCTTCGGCGCCATGGTCAAGGGGATGCGGCTGGGGATTAGCAACGCTCTGAGCAAGCCGGAATCGTTCCTCCGGGCTCACCGCTCGAGCAGCACCCGACTGGCCGAGTACAGTGACATCATCACTCCCACCCAGGACGTAGCCTAGGAACTCCCCGAGCCGGCCACCGCCCGGAGGATCACTCCGGGGCAGCCTGCTTCAGCAAAACCTCAAGCGGCTTGGTGGCCTCGCCTATGTAAATCGAGTGGTGCGGGAACGGGATTTCGATCCCCTTCGCGTCGAACGCCTTCTTGAGGCGGCGGCGGTACTCACGGCCCACAAACCATTGCTGGATCGGCTGGGTCTTGATGCGCGCCTTGATGACGACCTCCGAGGCGCCGAAGGAATCGACTCCAAAGACCTCGATCGGCTGCAGGATCTGCTTGCCGTACTCGGGATCTTTTCGCAGGTCCTCGTCCACTTCCTTCATTATCTCGACGACCTTGTCGGTATCCTCCTTGTAGGCCACGCCAACGTCAAGTACGTACCCGGACCACTCCTTGGTCATGTTGGAAAGCGTATTGATGGTGCCATTGGGAAACACATGAACGGTGCCGGACAGATCCCGCAGGATGATGGTCCGAAAGGTGACCGCCTCCACCAGCCCCCCGTGCCGTTCACGATGGCGACATCACCGACACGGATCTGATCTTCCAGGACCAGGAAAAAGCCGCTGATCAGGTCGCGTACGAGATTTTGCGCTCCGAAACCGACGGCCAGGCCGAGCACGCCGGCGCCGGCCAGGATCGGGCCGATGTCGATTCCAATCTGCCCCAGGCAGATGACCACGGTCACCGACCACACGACGACGGTTCCCAGCGTCGACAGGAGGCTGGTGAGCGTGGCGACTCTCTTGCGCGTCGTTCCCGGCACCCGCTCCGATTTCTCGCGCGCCCGGACCAGCGTATCCTCCATCCGCTTGATGCTCGCGCGCAGCAGACGAACCGCAACCCACCCTCCGAACAGCACCAGGAGAATGCGGCCCGACGAGTAAGCAAACCCCTTGGCGGCATCCAGCAGGAGCGGCGTGTACTCCCCCTTCAACCATTCTGGCATGGTTCTTCCTCCTCAACCTTGAACCCGTGATCTTTCGTGAAAAATTCGGTGAATTGTAGGCCGAATCCGCTGAAAGCGGAACCTGGGTCAAATGCTCACCCCTCAGGTGCGCAGCGCCGGGTGGAGTGTCTGCCACGGCGACGGCGCAGAGCGGCAGGGGCGTTCATCGGATCCCCAGCGCAAGCACGCTGCACCAGCTCGCGTGCCTGGACGCGCCGGGGCCCCGGGTGCCGCCCGAGCGAGTCCTGCGGCAGGCACTTCAGCTGGGGTGGTGTTCAGGAAGCGCTTGCTGTGGCAGCCTGGGCGGCGTTCTTGCGCCACCAGTCCTGGCCGGCCTCGGGCAGCGTGTAGATCGGATCGTAGTACGGGTACAGGCGGGTGAGGGCTTCGGCGTCGTCGTGCTCGATGCCGGTGCGGTAGTTCTTGGTCCAGTAGGTGATCCCCTTCTCGCGGTCGTACTCCCTGAGCTGGTTGACCCAGCGCTTGCCCACAAACGGCACGTCGCAGACGATGCGCGCCGTGGCGAACCCGGGAAGGAACCCCATGATGTCATGCTGGAGCTGCTGGGCCTCGTGCACGGCCAGGCGCCAGTGCTCCGCGTTCGGGATCATGTCACACTGGTAGAAGTAGTACGGCATGATGTTTCCATGATCCAGAAGTGTGAAGCACAGATCGAGCAGGTCTTTCGAGGTCGTGTTGACACCACGCAGGAGCACTCCCTGGTTGCGCACGTCACGGAAGCCCATGTCGAGGAGCTTGCGTGCCGCCTTCGCGACCAGCGGCGTCACCTGATTGGCATGGTTGATATGCGTGTGGAGCGCCAGATCCACACCGCGCTCGATCGCCTTCCTGGCGAGCCGTTCGAACCCCTTCAGGACCTCGTCCTGCAGGAAGTGCTGCGGGATTCCCATCAGGCCCTTCGTCGCCAGGCGGATGTCCTTAATGTGTGGGATGTCCATCAGTGACGAGACGAACGCCTCGAGCACTGCGATCGGCAGGTTCGCCACGTCGCCGCCGGAGACCACCACGTCGCGCACGCTGGGAGTCTTGCGAAGGTAGTCAAGCATCGTCGTGTAGCGATCCTGCTGCGCGGTCTCGAAACGGTGTTTCTGAACCTGCGGCACGTTGTTGCCCACCAGATCCATGCGCGTGCAATGGCCGCAGTACTGGGGGCATGTGGGCAGCATCTCCGCCAGCACCTTGGTCGGGTACCGGTGGGTGAGCCCTTCGACGGCCCACATTTCAGCCTCGTGCAGTGAATCGCGGGTGGAGTGCGGGTGGCTGGGCCAGTCCGGGTTGCGCTCATCAAAGGCGGGCATCATGTAACGCCGGACCGGATCCCCCCAGAGATTTTTTTCGTTCATGGTGTTGAGCATCTGGGGCGGCATGAGCATCGACATCGTGGCCCGCTCCTGCATGTCCCGCTCGATGCTCTGGTGGAGATCCTCAGGGAAGAGATCCTGGAAGACCGCTTTGAACTCCTTGAGGTTCTTGACCGAGTGGCGCCGCTGCCAGAGCGCGCTCTCCCAGTCCTCGCGACTGACGTCGCGGTATCCGGGAAGACGCTTCCAGTCCGGCTCCACGAACTCGCGCTCGAGCGGGTACTGGAACGGCTGCTCGGCGGGGCGGGCCTTGAGGTCCGGGCCCCGGGACGCCTTCTTCTGTGCGGGTTTACCACTCATCGTAGATCGTTACGATAGCAGGAGATCTGCCCAACACGCAAGCTTCTCAGGGGGCCAGCGGTATTGAAACGGGGCTACCATGTACTATGTTTGAGATACGGTGGCCACGGGCGCCTCGCCCGGGTCTGGAGACACAGTTTTGCCGACCGACACATTCGTATCCCGAGTGAACCACCGCTCCTCTGATTTCAAGGCGAACCGGTCCCGCCTGGTACAGCTCCTGGACGACCTGCGGGGAGAGGAAAAGCTCATCCGCCAGGGCGGCGGGGCCCGCGCCACCGAAGCACAGAGGCGCAAGGGCCGCCTGACCGCGCGGGAACGCCTGTCACTGCTCCTGGACCCTGGCACCGAATTCTTCGAGCTAGGCATATTCGCGGCTCACGGCATGTACGAGGAATGGGGCGGAGCGCCAGCCGCCGGCACCGTCACCGGGCTGGGCCGCGTCGAGGGCCGTCTCTGCATGATCGTGGCCAATGACGCCACGGTGAAGGCGGGCGCCTTCTTCCCGCTCACCGCCAAGAAGGTCCTCCGCGCCCAGCACATCGCCATGGAATGCGCCCTGCCGACCCTCTACCTGGTCGATTCGTCCGGCATCTTCCTGCCACTGCAGGAGGACGTGTTTCCGGACCAGGACGATTTCGGGCGCATCTTCCGAAACAACGCCGTCATGAGCGCCCGGGGCATCCCCCAGATCACGGCGGTGATGGGCATGTGCGTGGCGGGCGGCGCCTACCTGCCCGTCATGTGCGATCACGTCCTGATGACCGAGGGCAGCGGGCTGTTCCTGGCCGGCCCGGCGCTCGTGCAGGCCGCTATCGGCCAGAAGGTTTCGGCCGAGGATCTGGGCGGGGCGCGCATGCACGCCGAAGTGAGCGGCACGGTCGATTTTCATGAGCCGGACGACAAGGCCTGTCTGAAGCGCATCCGCTCCCTGGTGGAGAAGATGGGCCACCGCCCCCGCGCTCCTTTTGATCGCCGCGAGAGCGATCTGCCCCTGCACCGCGCCGAGGATCTTTACGGCATCGTGAGCGGCGATCCGGCGCGCCCCTACGACATGCACGAGGTGATTGCCCGTCTGGTGGATGCAAGCCATTTCGATGAGTACCGGGCCGGGTACGGACGTACGCTGCTGTGCGGCTACGCGAGGCTGGGCGGGTTCGCTGTCGGTATCGTCGCCAACCAGAAGCAGCACGTGCAGACCTCCGCCCCGGGGTCGGATCTCAAGCGCGTGGAGTTTGGGGGCGTGATCTACACCGAGTCGGCCAACAAGGCCTCCCGCTTCATCATGGACTGCAACCAGAATCTCATTCCGCTCATCTTCCTGCATGACGTCAACGGCTTCATGGTCGGGCGCGAAGCGGAGGAAAGCGGCATCATCAGCGCCGGAGCCAAATTGGTTAACGTGGTCTCCAACAGCGTGGTACCGAAGCTTACGGTGATCATCGGCGGCAGCTTTGGTGCTGGCCATTACGCCATGTGCGGCAAGGCGTACGATCCCCGCTTCATCTTCGCGTGGCCCACGGCCCGCTACGCGGTCATGGGAGGCGATCAGGCGGCGCGCACCCTGGTGGACATCAAGGTCAAGCAGCTGGAGCGCCAGGGACGCAAGCTCGGCGAGGCGGAAAAGAAAGAGTTGGCTGATTCGGTACGGGAGACGTACGATCGACAGTCCGACCCGCGATACGCCGCGGCCCGGCTGTGGGTGGACGCCATTCTCGACCCGGTGCGCACGCGTGATGCGCTCATCCTGGCGCTCGAGGCGTGCTCCCACAATGCGGAGATCCCGCCCTTCCGCACCGGGGTCCTGCAGACCTGATCGGGAACCGCCGGCCGCCTCCGGCACCGGGCCGGAGAGAAATCATGGCCGACGAGGTCAAGATCATCGAATGCCCGCGCGACGCCTGGCAGGGTCTGCCCCGCACCATCCCCACCGAGGAAAAGATCTCCTGTCTGCGGGCCCTGATCTCGGCCGGCTTCCGGCACCTGGACGCCGTGAGCTTCGTGTCGCCGCGTCGCGTGCCGCAGATGGCGGACAGTGAGATCGTGCTCGAAGCCCTCCGCGCAGAGCTCGGCGGTGTGGAGATCATCGGCATCGTGGTCAACGAGAAGGGCCTGGAGCGCGCCCTGGCGGCGCCCGGAGTCTCGACCCTCGGGTACCCGCTCTCGATCTCGCCCACCTTTCAGCAACGCAATACCAGCCAGTCAATTGAAGAAGGCCGCGCCTTCGCCGGCCGGCTGCTCGAGGTCACCCGGGAGGCGGGCCGGAAACTGGTGGTTTACATTTCGATGGCGTTCGGTAATCCTTTCGGGGACCCGTATAGCCCCGTGGCGGTGGCGGAAGAGGTGGAGCACCTACGGGAACTAGGCGTCGGCACCCTGTCTCTCGCCGACACCGTGGGCCGGGCCTCTGCGGAAGATGTCCGGCAATTGTTCGGTGCCGTGCTGCCGAAGTCGGAGGGAATCGAGCTGGGCCTGCACCTACACTCTGCCCCCGACGGCGTGGAGGAGAAAGTCCGCGCCGCCTTCGAGGCCGGGTGCCGACGACTCGACAGCGCCCTGGCGGGCCTGGGGGGATGCCCGTTCGCCGGCGACAAACAGGTTGGCAACCTGCCGACGGAGCGGGCTCTGGCGGCGCTCGAAGCGCTCGGTGCCCGGAGCGGGCCGCCACATGATGCCCTGGCCATGCCCCTGTCACTCACAAACGAGATCGCACTCAAATATGGCACTCAGGAAAAAGAAGAATCCGGCTCCTGAGCGGAACCGGGCGCGCGGGGGGAACGGTGGGGCGGAGAGCACCGTCATCCTGAACCTTGACGGCGCCATCGCCACGATCACGCTCAACCGCCCCGAACGGCGCAACGCCATCACTCCCGAGATGATGGATGAGCTCGAACAGGCGCTCAACGACTGTGTGATCGGTCGTGCGCGGGTGGTTGTCCTCACCGGCGCCGGCACCGCATTCAGCGGCGGCATGGACATCGCCACCCTCCGGGCCGGTGTCGGAATGCCGGCCAAGAAGCACCTCGCCGACGCCCGGCGGCTCGCGAGGCTCCTCAAGAAGCTCTACTCCTTCCCGCTGCCGACGATCGCGGCCGTCAACGGCCCCGCCATCGCCGGGGGATGCGGTATCGCCACCCTCTGTGACTTCACGCTCGCCAGCCCCTCGGCCAGCTTCGGTTACACCGAGGTGAATATCGGCTTCATTCCGGCTATGGTGTCCGTCTTTCTCTGGCGTCAGGTCGGAGACCGGCGGGTGCGCGAGCTGCTTCTGAGCGGGCACGTGCTCAGCGCCCGAGAGGCTCACCGGATCGGCCTCATCAGCGAGGTGGTGGCGGACGGACACAAGCTACTGTTGCGCGCCTATGAGCTTGCGAACAGCCTGATCTCCCATAGCCCGACCGCCCTGGGCCGCATGAAGTCGCTGCTACAGCAGCTGATGGGCCTCGAGCTCGACGAGGCGCTGGAGGCCGCCGCCCGCGCTAGCGTGCAACAGCGCCAGACGAAAGACTACGCGGAGGGCCTGTCGGCCTTTCTCGAAAAGCGCAAGCCGGTCTGGCGCGGAGAGTAAGAGGCCCGCAATCGTGAAGCTCCTGGTCGAATGCCGTGCCGGCTACAAGGCGGAGGAGGAGCCGCTGCGCTTCAGCCTCGACGAGCGCCGCCTCGACGTGGTCGAGGTCTGCGACCGCTGGTACGATCCGGAGGCGGACTACTTCAAGGTGCGGGCCGACGATGGCTGCTTCTACCTGCTACGGCGCGACCGGGTCACCGACATCTGGAGCCTGCGCTACGTTCGCACCCGCGAGCCGAACGTGCCTTTGATCGAACCCCCTCGGGACGCAAAGAGTCGCGTGCACTGAGCGTCTGGAGACACTGCCCTACCTCGCCCCCCAATCTGTCGCCGTTGCTTGACGCTCTCCGTCTTCCGTGGTACTTTTTTTAGTTAACTCGTTGTGGACATATGTTTTCCCGTGAGAAGCTGACACTCCGCGGGGAACTTTCATCGGATGGAGGTTGGTATGACCCGCACCAGCAAAGTTGGACTCCTGGGCCTCGTGGCAGCCGTGACCCTGCTCCTTACCATGCCCTCGATAGCAGGATCCCTCGACCTCGACGCCAAGGGGCGCACCGAGTCGGACCAGGACCGCGATTCCTATAACAAGCCGGAGGAGCTTTTCGCTTTCTGGGGGATCAAGGACGGCATGAAGGTCATGGATCTTTACCCGGGAGACGGATGGACGACGCTGCTCCTGAGCCAGGCGGTCGGACCGAAGGGCAAGGTCCTGGCCTATGCATCCTATGATCACGAGTCGTTCGACAAGCGCATGAAGGAAGCTGGCGGCCTCAAGAACGTTGAGGAGACAGTCCTGGCGTATCCCGAAGGCTTCGAAACGCTCGATCAGCACCTGAAAAAGCTCCCGGATGCCTCGCTGGATGCGGTGATCACCATCCGCAATTACCACGACCTGAAGAATCCGATCCCGGTCCTGGCCGAGCTGAGGCGCATCATCAAGCCGGGCGGCATTCTCGGCATCGCCGACTCGCGCACCACGACGGCGATCAAGCGCGATCCCCCCGTCTGCCGCATCGCCGAAGACGTGATCATCAAGGAGGTCACGGGAGCAGGGTTCAAGCTCGCGGGCGTTTCACAGATGCTCTCCAACCCGAAGGACGATTACTCGCGCGCCTTCTGGGACGCACGCTGGATTGTCGATCAGGCCTGCCTGAAGTTCGTGCGCTGAGGAGGATTCTCCTCCAGCCACCCGTTGCAGACTGCCTTCCACCCCCGCGCGCGGGGGCGTGCTGGCGTGAGCGATCGTACCCACGATCTTCACGGTGAGCGCCTGCGTCCTGGCTGATTCCGAGGAGATCAAGTGGGGCCTGATCGGGCCCTTCCCCCCACTGAGACAGAGCCGGTGGCCGGTGGCCGCTCTAACGGCTGCCTAGCCGTCTCGATCCATTGAAGCGGACAGGATATGGAGACCGACCAGACGCGCCACCAGGATGGCGATGAACATCTGGCCCACGACGGCCTCCAGCCAGCACAGGGATCGCGCGGCGGAGGTCAGCGGCGTGATGTCACCGAAACCCAGAGTCGTGAGGGTCACGAAGCTGAAGTAGAGCAGGATGGAAGCCTGCTCCTGAATGGAAGTCAAGCCCTGCGCCGTTAGCGGTTCGGAAACGCTGAACGAACCCAGCTGCACGACCGCGGCCACTCCGTAGAAGAAGCTCCACCACATCCCGGTGAGCAGATAGGCGCAGATGGCTCCCATGATCATATCGGTGGTGACTTTCCTGTCCATCAGGACTCTCTTGAAGACGTGAGCGGCAACATAGAACAGGAGAAACGCCAGGCAAACGGCCCGAACGCCCAGCACAAGCGGGCCGGGTGAAACGTGTTTAGCAACGGTCAGCAGCAGCACCAGGATAGTGAGGGTGCTGAGTGCGACGAAGTAGCTTCGCTTGCGGCTGACCGCCC
Organism: Acidobacteriota bacterium; assembly: GCA_027295505.1. GTDB lineage: Bacteria > Acidobacteriota > Polarisedimenticolia > JAPUKU01 > JAPUKU01 > JAPUKU01. The sequence goes on along the minus strand of JAPUKU010000189.1, from coordinate 307 downwards.
TGGCGCCGGCGATCAGCACAGCGAGGATGAGCCCGTCGAAGAGGATCGACTTGGCCTCCGAGCTAGGCAGAAAGATGTTCAGCAGAATGAGAACAAGAATGAAGCCGAGCAGGAACGTGAATGGGCGCGACCGATCTGTTTCGCCTGGCTCCATCTTCCCTCCACTCCTCCCCCCGGCCGGCGGGAGCACGGCTGCTTATTGCGCCATGGGCGGCTGATCCAGGAGGAGCCCCGCCACCCTTTTTTGCGGGACCGGAATCCCCCCACCCATCGCGCTCCACGTGTTAAGATGCCGCCTTCACGTAGC
>JAPUKU010000188.1 GCA_027295505.1 Acidobacteriota bacterium | reverse complement strand
GGAGCTGCCGTCGGCGCTTCTGGCGATCCTGGCTCGTCTGGGAGCAGTTCCCGTATCGGCGGGCAATCTCCCGCATCGAATACCGCAGCGGAGTCGCACCAGTGCCAGTGTTGCTCCTGGCGAGGGAGCGGCCTGCTTCATCCTCGAGGAGCGGGAACACGCGCGCCGCCGTGGCGCGGTGCCGTACGCGGAAGTACTCGCGGGTAATCTTGGTTCAGATCCGCGGGCTGGAGATATGTGCTGGAGCAGATCAGTTAGCGTCCGGGCTAAGTCGATGCTCAAGGCGCTCAGAACCTCTAGCGTGGCAACGCACGCTGTGGACGGTGTGATCCTGCATGGTTGCGCGGATCATGGGGCGAATCGCGCCGAACACGATGCGGTGGAACGAGTATTGCTTCAGGAACGCAGCTCGCTTGAGACCCTGGCTCTGATGTCGCCCGCTCCTGTTCTCGGCCAGTTCGCAGGGGCGGCCGCGTTTGGTGTGGCGGCGGCCGCCTTGTCGCTGCGGTACCAGGAACGGTATGACGCTCCCGGAGATTCGCCTACTGTGCCACTGAATAGGACAGAGACATCAAGCGATCCACTCCGCTCCGTGCTGGTGAATGGTGCCTCCTGGGGAGGAGGCTGCATGAGCCTGGTTCTCACTCGGGCTGTGTGAGGAGATGGGATCTTAATTACCTCGAGCTCGGATCTGGGCCCCGCAGGGACAATACTTTTTGGATACGGGCCCGATCCGGTTTCCCCCGCCCGGTGCGGGGCAGATCTTTCACCACTTGGAGAATCCGCGGCATCTTGTAACGCGGCAGACGTTCGCCGAGTTCCTCGAGCACCGTCGCCGGTGTGAGCCCCGGTTCGGCTTCAATGCAGGCCGCTAGCGCCTGCCCTCGTCGAGGGTCGGCCACAGGAACAACGACCGCGTCGCGCACACGTGGAAGCTCTCGCAGAATCCGCTCCACCTCGATCGGGTTCACCTTGCGCCCTCCCACGTTGATGACAAAACCGAGACGCCCTACCAGATGCAACTGCCCGTCCCGGTCGAATCGACCGATGTCCCCCGTCTCGAACCTGCCGCGGGTCAAAGTCCCGGTGGAAAGATCGGCCGGGAAGTAACCGTGCGCCACGGCGTCGCTTTCCACCACAATCCGGCCTTTCGTGGGATGCACATCCACGCTCTCCGCAGGCTCGATCTTAACGCTCACTCCCACAAGAGGTTTGCCCACGCACCCCTCGGGCGCAATAGCATCCCCAGCACGTTCGAACGTAATGCCACCGGTCTCAGTCGTGCCATAAAACGAGCGTACGCGTAACCCGTAGCGCTCGCCAAAGGCCCGCCTGACCGCTGATGGCAGTGGTGCGCCCGCTGAGAGGCAGAGCTTTAGGCCCGTGGGCTTCCACGGCGAGACAATGCGACAGAGCAGATCAAAGAGGTAGGGAACTCCGGGGAAAACACACGCTTCGACCATGCCAAGGGCAGCTCCCAGGTTCCCTGGCAGGACTTCCGGAACCACGGCAATAGGAGAACCCTGAAGGATGAGCGGCATGATCAGGTTGTCGAAACCGTATGAGTGGCACATCGGGATGGCGGCGATATTCACGTCGTGGGGACGGATTCCCATTGTCTCCACAATCTGCCGGCCACCCGTCATCAGTTGCGGAGCGGTGACGACCACCCCGCGGGGGTCTCCAAGCGTACCCGATGTGAGCTTGATCACGGCGGTCTGGGGTGGAAGGGTCGGGCGTCGTCCAGTTACGGTGCTGGGCTTCCAGCAGACCAGGGAGCGCACACGTGACAGGGTCGTGCTTCCGGGAGGCTCGCCGATGGCGGCGGAGGGATGGAACAGGTTCGAAAGCACTTTAAGTTCAGCTGCTGTGGATGAGCCATCCGCGAGAAGACAGGAAGCCCCCGCTTTCCAGCAGGCCAGAACTGCTATCGCGAAGGCGGCGCTGTTGGGGCAGCACAGAAGGACGCAATCTCCAGACTTCACGCCCATCTTGCGCAGTGTGGAAACTTGACTCGCAACAGCATCCTGGAGCTGGTAGCCATCGAGGGCGACACCTCGAGGTAACTCGCGGATGCGGATTTCGTGGGGCGCATCACGAACAATACGTTGCAGGGGTTCGAGCAGTGCCGCAAGAGGGTGCATAGGCGTGAAAGGTTAGTATATCCGAGGTGGACTAACTCAGTCGCCCCCTTGTGCCCGTGCGTCGTTCGAGGACAGCGAGTGCCGCGGGTAACACGATGAAGCAGGCGCCGATAGCGGTTGCGATCCCACAGGCCATCAGCAACCCAATCTCCCGCAGCCCGCGGAAATTCGCCAGACAGAGCGAAGCAAAAGCAATGAACGTGGTTGCAGAGATCACGATGAGCGTGCGGTTCACGGCAGCGAGTGCGGGAGCTAGCCCCAGACGTCCGGGATCCAGGTGGCGGTGAACCATGTACACACCGTAATCAACACCGAGTCCGAACAGTAGGGGAACTACTATGAGTGTCAGGGTGTTGATCGGAATGTCCATGAGGACAGACAGTGTCAGCGCGCCGAGTACGCCGTACATCATGGGGAGCAGCGCTAGGATCGCCGCCACAGATCGCCCGAGTAGCAGCCAGACGACAGCCATGACCAGGAGTGGTGCGGTGACGGAAAGCCATTGAAAATCACGGTGCACGGTGCGTTGCGTCTCGCGTACTGCTTCCGTCAAGGAGGCGATCCGAAACCCTGTCCGCTCGACCGAGTCGCGCAAGTCCTGAGGGAGACCGGAGTCCCTTCTATCACTCGGAATGTGGACCGCGATAGCCATCCACGTGCGATCCTGCGAAATCTGAAATTGCCCTCGTGCTAACCAGCGGGAAATATCATCCCCATCCGGGGCAAATGTAAAGATTGAATACTCTCCGTTTTCCCAACGAGACAAGCGCGCGATGACGCGCTCGAAGCGCCCCACACGAAAGCCTTCCACGGAGAGCGCCTCACGCAGACGATCGGCGCTGCCGCGGAACAGATCCTGTTTTTGATAGGCATTGACGGCATCGCGCTGTGCAGTTGCCGGAACGAGGAGGGGATGGGGGAGGCTGGCCCCCAGTATTTCACCTCTTCTGGCTGCCTGCCGCAGAAACGGGCGAATCGCCACAGCATGCTCGAGGGCGTCGTCAACGTCCGGAGCTTCATAGAGCAGGTAAATGGTTTCGGTCGAACCCTTGAAGGTATCGAGGATCACCTCTTCCTCCCGCAGTGCCTGGCTAGAAGGGTCTCGCAGGCGGCGCAGATCGAAATCGAACGAGACTCGCGGCAGTAACGACAAGGCAATCATCGCCATGGCCAGCGCAGCGCCCAGGAACTTCCATGGGTGGGCCACAATAATTTTCATGACCCGTTCGAGACCCGGAATTGGCAGATGGATGCCGGCCCATCCACCTGTACCGCCAGCCTGCCACCTCTTGGAGGTAATCGTTAGTAGAGCCGGCAGGAGGATGAGCATCGAAACCATGAGCCCGGCGATTCCATAAAGAGCGAGAAGCGCTAGCTCCGCGAGCGCCTGAAATCCAGTAAACAACAGCAGGCCGAAGGCCACAGCTGTGGTGAGATTTGCAGCTACAATTGCCCGTCCGGTCCGTAGAATGGCCGTGCGAATGGCCTCTTCTGAGCCGGCACCGCCCGCCACTTCCTCTGCGAAGCGTCCATATATATGCAGGGCAGAGTCATCGCCGAGACCGAAGAGAATTGCAGCGAAGCCGATGGTGACTGCGTTGAGGTGGCCGGGGAGGAGGGAAGCCAGCCCAAGAGTCCAGCAGGCGCTCACGAGTAAGGGAATAGCCACGAGGAAAAGAACTCCCCAGTGGCGAAAAACGAACCAGAAGAAGAGGAGAACACCGCCCAGAGAGACGCCGGCCGTAAGCATAAGATCGTGGCGCATTGTGGCCTCGTCTTCGATAGCCTGGCGGTAGCCGCCCGCCACGTGGTATTCCAGCATGGCTGAACTGGATGGGGACCCGTTCTCACGCCTCTGAGCACGTTCTGCCTCGACCGTCTGGATCTCGGAAGTGACCCTCTGCATTAGACGCCGGCTGAAATTGATGTCAAAGGGCGCGCGAATTGGTTCCGCGACTACCAGCAACGCACTGTGATCGGGTGATAGGAACAGCCCCTCGTGAAGATCGAACTCAAAACCGTGCACTCTTGTATCCGGCGTCATCGGAAGCAATGAAAAGAGTCGAAGCGGATCTTCTTCCGCGAACCACTTGACGTTGGCAGAGGCTGGGCTGAGCAAACGCTGTTTCAGCTGTTGGAGCGAGCTACGCATGGCTGGAAACGACAACCTGGCTTCCAGCTCGCTGTGTCGCCGCGGCTCCACGAGGGCGGGGAGGTGGTCCAGCCCGAAACGCCACGCCTCGATGAGTTGGCTCTCGTCGATGCGGTCGGTCACGGAGCGAAAGAGGCCTGTTGCTCGCAGGCGCTCGACCAGCATGGAACCGGCTTTATTCAGAGCTTCTGAATTCACCCCCGTTCCCTCCGGTGAGGTGATCGATACCAGAAGCCGGTCACCGGTGGCAAAACGCTCCAGGAAGGTGCGCAGGTTGGAGCTGGCGATCCCCTTTTTGGGGAGTAGTTGGCCCAGATCGGTGAGGAGAGTGACACGCCGGGCGCCGAACAGGGCCAGGCCAGTCGACAGGAGGGCAATGGTCAACACGAACCAGGGACGCCGGAGAACGAGCCTGGAAATAGCCTGTAGTAGGTTATCGAGCATGGGGTTGAGCGAATTAGAGAGTTATCCTGATCTTGCAATTCTTGACAATATCTTAAGGCATTTGCTAGTCTAAAGCGCTCTCTTTTTGAACTCCATCGCGCAAGTTCAATGCAGAATCGATCGAACGCCCATGAGCGGCGGTGGTCTCGCCATGGGTGGAACAATCGCGTTTCCCTGTACCTGATTCGCACGCTTGCACCTAGAATCCCCCACCCGTTTATCTCCCTGACGCACTGGTTGATGACGGCCGTATGCTATGTCGCCATGGGCCACGAGCGTAGGGCGAGCATCGCCAACCTGCGTCAGATCTGCGCAGAGGACGGTTTGCGCTTGCGGCGCCGATCGTTCTCGCTTTTTTACAACTTCAGTCGGTTCATGGTGGCGCGAATGGAGATGAAAAATCTCCCCGAGCAGTCGATCACCGAGAGGGTGGTAAACCTGCCGGAAGCTCGCGCTGCGCTAGAGCGAGCGCTCGCACTGGGCTCCGGGGCGGTGGTTGCCACGGCCCACCTGGGGAACTGGGAGATGGGAGTGCGGCTGCTCAAGCTAAGCGGCCGCAAGGTGCACATCGTGATGATGGCGGATGGGGTTGGAGACATAGAGAGCGAGTACGAGCGCTCTCGAGCCATGGAAGGATTGAAGGTACACTGGATCGGTGAGGATCCATTCGTCGGGGCAGAGCTACTCTCCGCTCTACGAGATGGTGAGCTGGTGGCGGTGCAGGCTGACCGGAACGCAGGAGCAGCGTGCGTGACGCTGCCACTTTTCGGGGCGCCTGTACAGTTGCCGTTGGGCCCAGCGACGCTGGCTCGGGCGGCCGATGTGCCGATCTTGCCATGCTATGTGCTCATGGAGGACGGCCACCATCTGCGCCTGCGAATCGATCCGCCCATTCAGGTCAGACGCACGTCGAATGCAAGAGAGGATCTCTACCAGGCGACCCTCGAGCTCTCACGCAGCATCGAGGCTGCGGTCGCAGAGCGACCTGAGCAGTGGTTTAACTTCTATCCGATCTGGGAGAAAACTTGCACTCAGCCATGACTCGGGAAGAGATCAAGGAAACGCTGCGGGAGATGATCGTTCAGGAGCTGCGACTTGAAGAAATCACCCCCGAAGAGGTAGGCGATGACCTGCCATTGACTGGAGCACGCCTGGGTTTCGATTCGATCGACATTCTGGAGCTGATCGTTGCTATTGAACGCCGCTTCGGGGTGCGCATCAGGGATGGGGCTTCGGCCGCCCGGGCCCTGGAATCGGTGAACGCGCTGGCGGATTTCGTACTGGTGAATACCCAGGAGAAGCTTTCGTGAACGGAACGGCGCTACCGTGGCTTCCCCACGGCCCCGAATTTCGTTTCGTGGACGAGGTGCTCGAGTACTCCAGTGGCAAAAGTGTTGTCGGATGTCTCGACCTGGGAGCCAACTCGCCACGTCTGCCCTATGCGGGAACCCTGCCTGCGTTCTACCTCCTGGAGTCAATGATCCAGACGTGCGGGTTGCTGTGTGCGGAGCCGGAAACTGACTCGGACGTACCGCCCCTGGCGGTTGTAGTAGCTCTGGATAAGGTGCGTTGGATCCGCGCGCCGGTCGAACGAGAGAAGATCATTACACGCGGGAGCCTGAAGCACCGTATCGGTCTCTTTTTGCTGTGCCAGTGCTCGGCCCACAGCGAGGACGGCACGCTTCTCGCGTCGGGAGAGGTTACGCTGCGAATCGGGCACGACCGCTCTCCCGAACAGGAGTGAATCGCGCATGCCGGAGGAAAAGGAACCCCGTGTCCTCGTCGCGATCCCAGCCTACAACTGTGAGAATACGGTAGCTTGTGTCGTGCGCGAATGCCGATCCTACGTACCAGACGTGCTGGTAGTGGATGACGGATCGGTTGACGAAACGGCGACTGTCGCCCGCATGGCCGGAGCACGCGTTCTGCGTCACGAACGGAATCAGGGGAAGGGAATGGCTATCCGTTCGGCGGCCAACGAAGCCATGCAGGGTGGCTACTCTGGCCTGCTCACTATCGATGGAGACGGCCAGCACGACGGAACAGCCGTTCCCAGGTTCAACGCCGCTCACCGGCGCTCACCTCAGACTCTCTGGGTTGGATGGCGTAGGGAAGGACTGAAGGATGCTTCGGTCATGCGCCGCGTAGGAAACCGCTTCGCGAACCGGGCTCTGGAGGTTCTTGCCGGTGTACGTCTACCCGACACCCAGTGCGGTCTGCGCCTTTATCCAACCGAGCTACTCCGACGCTTGAGCTTGAGGGGCTCCCGCTACGAAGTAGAGTCCGAGATCCTGATCAAGGCCCAGGCTCAGGGATGTCAGATTCGGTCGCTCCCGATTCGGGTGCGCTTTGCAGATGGCCGCCCGACGAGCCATTATCGCCCCTGGGCCGATACTGCCCGCATCTGTAATCTCATTTGCAGACACAGCCTGCAGCACCTGCTCGCCGCGCCGGGATCCCTGGCGGCGGGCCTGACGTTCACTCATGTGCCGCTGGCGGCTGCGGCGTTCGGAGCCTCCGGACTGGGACTGGCTGTGACGCCGGCCCTTGCTTTTCACCTCGCCATGGGTGCTTCCCTGCTGCGCCCGCGAGGCCAAACCTGGGTGGATACAGAGGTAGACTTTCCGTCGACCCCAGGATCCTCGGAAATCGCGTTGACGTTTGACGACGGGCCCGACCCTATGGCCACGCCTCGGATTCTAGATCTCCTGGAGCGGGCAAACGTGCCTGCAACCTTCTTCTTGATCGGGCGGAACGTGGACCGCAGCCCCGGGCTCGTGGCCGAGATCGCGGCGCGAGGCCATGCACTTGGCAACCACACATACAGTCATCTCCATCGCTTCAGCCTGGTGGGTTACGATGTCCTCGCACGTGAGGTGGATCGTGCGCAGGAGTCAATCCAGCGAGCCTCTGGCCAGGTTCCAATCCTCCTGCGACCTCCCGTCGGGCACAAAAATGTTTCTCTCGGACGGGTTCTGCGGGAGCGTAGAATGCGATGCGTGACCTGGACTGCGAGCTGCCATGACACTCTGTTCCGGCACCCCGTCCGGCTGGCTGATCGCCTCTCGAGAAAGGCCCATCCGGGTGCCATTCTTCTCTTGCACGACCGGGTGTGCGGTGATCTTCGGATGCTGGACACCCTGCCTCGGCTGATCGATCAGCTGTCCTCCCGCGGGTTCCAGTTCACCACTCTGCCGGGGGCCAGATGACCAGGGAGCCCGAAGCCAGAGCGAACGTGATCGTGATCGGGGGTGGTGTTGCTGCGCTCCGGGCGGCCATCGCTGCGGCTGAGGAAGGGGCCAGCGTTGTCGTCCTCTCCAAGGGCCGTGTGGGAGGGAGTGGTTGCTCGGTGCATCTCGAGCGTGGGATCGAGTACTGCGCGCTGAACTGCGGCCGGTATACATTTGAAGAACAGAACCAGCTCGCCGAGGAGTATTTACAGACCGGCATAGGGCTCAACCGTCGAGACATCGTTGAAACGTTCGTAGCAGGTCTGCCAGCGGAACATGAGAGGCTCGAACGCTATTCATTGCCTACCATGGCGGTGGATCGGGCCAGATCGCGCCTCCTGTGGACGGGGCAAGGCCTGGGTGTCGGCATCATCGGCCAGAGAGGGTTCGCCCGAGCTCTGCTGCAAGCCTTACGCCTCACTGCGCTGGAACTACGGGTTTCCTTCCGCGAACGTGTCCAGGTTCTGAGTATCGATCGAGAAAACGGGAGCTTGCGCGGAGTGCTTGCGCTCGATCTGCAGCGCGGTGGCCTGCTGCGCTTCGCGGGCACTGCGGTCGTGGTAGCCACGGGTGGGGCAGGGGGCGTATTCCCGCTCACGACCAATCCCAGTGACATTGTTGGGGATGGCTTTGCTCTGGCACACCGCTGTGGAGCTCGGCTCATCAACATGGAGTTCTACACCTACTATCCGTTGAGCATTGGACGTGTGCGGCGCATCTATCTGATTCACCCTCTCCTCACAGCGGGGGAGTTCATCGACGCAGGGGGTGAGGTCTGGAAGGAGCCCTCCGCAAAGCCAGGCCATGCTCTCGAGCAGCTCCGAGGCGTTCGTGATACCTGCCGGTGGATTGAACTGCATGCTTCCCGGAGTAATGGATCGCCGGCCGGGGGATGCTGGTGGGACGGCCGGCACCTTAGTCAAGAGACATACGAAGATAAGATTCCTTTTACTTACAGTCTGTTACGAGAGTCAGGCATCGATCTCAAGCACGATCGCCTCGAGGTCGCTCCCCACGCCCATCAGAGTATCGGGGGTGTCGAAGTGGATGTGGCAGGTTGCACCAACGTGGAGGGGCTGTTCGCTGCCGGGGAGGCCGCAGCAGGGCTGCATGGCGCGCTACGCATGAACGGTTCGGGTGTCACGGCGGGCCTCGTTCTGGGCGCCATCGCTGGACGTTCCGCTGCTAGCTACGCGCACGAGAGAGGGCCGTGCGATCTGCCTGTGGATGGGACCATACCGAGCGGCAAGATGCCAGCCGAAGAGGGCAGGCTGCGCGCCGTGCGCAAGCAGATCCACGCTGTCATGGGGCCGATTCTCGTGGTGCGTCGGGAAGAGGATTTACGGCGCGCGCAGGCGAATCTGCACAACGTGATGGATGAGGTTGAAGCGATGCAGTTCGACCCACGTAATCCCGCACTCGCGGCGATGCGAGAGGAAGTCCGTACATGTGCAGCGGTCGCGACGACCATGGTGAAGCACTCGTTACTCCGCCGCGAGTCGCTCGGTCTATTTCAACGCGCCTGACCCGTCCTGTAGCGCCGCTGCGTCGAGATCTGCCGCGCCGGCCTCCCCCACAATAAGTACCTTGACCCGCGGTTATGGTTAGGGTAATACTACAGAAAACCTGTCATTTAGAAGGAGCCATGAGAAGGGTCCCGAGCGAGCTAATTAGGTGCGGCCCATCCTGGGAATCGGCCATGTGTGAAGGGAGGATCTGATGAGACGTCATCTTTCGACTCTTCTGCCCGTTCTGTTTCTATTTCTCGTTCTACCGGAGCCTTGTCATGCGGCCGAGATGGACATGAAACGAATCCAGGAGGGTGTCCTCGATTCAATTGGCATTGCGACGCATTCACTTCGCACCGACCTACCCATTCTGATCAAACTCTTCTCCGTTGAGGGCGTGAATCTTGGGACCGGCGCTGAGGGGGGAAAGAAGAAGCGTGTCAAGGCAGCCAACGAGATGGTCACGATCGCTCCGGAGATGCTTCTGCGATCACTCGAAGAGAAGTTACGGGAAAGTGGTCCGTTCATGCACATTCTCGACCCCAGGACCGCGGACCTCCCGCAGGAATATCTGATCATCGAGGGTAGGTTCTTGATGATCAATCCAGGAAGCCGGGCAAAACGATATTGGGTTGGTTATAGCGCAGGGAAAAGTGGAGTGAAAGTAGCAGGCACTCTGAAGCATTCCTCCGGCGAACTATTGGGAGATTTCGTCCACATGAAACATTCAGGAATCGGGCTCTTCGGAGGCAAGTACGTTAAATTTCTCAGTGATGACGTTCAGGATGTCGGAGAGGACATCGGTGAGTTCCTTGTCCGTTGGGCGACGGGCGGCGACCTCGAGGACGACTGAGCAAACACATAAAATCGCCAGTTGATGAAGATGCTTTCCATCCGTAACAGCGCGGTTATTGTCGTCATGGCTCTTCTTGGGATGTCTCAAGTGTCGGCGCTATCGACCGCGCGTAGAATTGAGAAGTACCTCAACAGCCTTCACCTGTGCGCGACGGTGGATTTCAATGAGATTAGGGTAAACGTCAAGGACGGTATTACCGAGCGCGAGGCAGATGAAGACGAGCGCGTGCGCGCTGGCGACCGATTACACGTACTTTAAGTCGATGTGAGCTCGGAAGGGATGGATCTTGAAATCGAAGTCAGGAGCGTTCACACCCGGATGGAGCACGTGGACGTGGAGCTAGTGTTCTACCGCGAGCTCGTGCACCCCGAGACAGGTGAGCTCAACACCAGGGATCTACGTACGGCATTGGGATACTTCACGACTGAATGTTCCGATGAATGAGTACCACGCTTCGAACTGTCGAGCTACATCTGTCTAACATCGGCCTGCAACCGCCCACAGGCCGCGTGCCGTCATTTGGGTCAGTCCTGATCGATGGGAATTTTTCCATTAGCACGGTTGTGTTAGGAGTTGACACCGGCAGTGTCGCGACAGTCTCCGATAATACGATCTCAAGTATCACTATCTCGGCAGTGGAGGATACCCGTGGAAATGATTCGCGAAGTTCTCAATCATCTGATGATCGGCGAGCCAGTGAGCATGAACAACCTGACCATGTTTCCCATCCAAAGGGAAAACTCCAGTCCGCCTGACTACGTCATGCTCGATGAGGCGCTGGAGCATGGGTGGGCAACAGTGACCGAGATCTCAGAGCAAGGATCGATACCCCATCTCAAGTTCGAGAACCGCGCTGATCGCCCCGTTCTCCTGGTCGATGGGGAAGAGCTGGTTGGCGCCAAGCAGGACCGTATTCTGAACTTGACCATCTTGATACCTGCTCTGCAGACGGTGATCATCCCAGTTTCGTGTGTGGAGCAGGGGCGGTGGTCAAGGGGCGCCGGCGGGTTCCGCTCTTCGAAATCAGCTCTCTTCTACAGAGCGCGCGCAGCCAAGGCGTCCCACGTGTCGGACAGTCTGGCCATGATGGGTGAAAGATCGTCTTCACAGGGCGGACTCTGGCAGTCCATAGGTTCCATGTTCAAAGCATCCCAGACGGACTCTGAGACCTATGCAATGTCTGATCTCTACGACAAGACTGCTCCGAGAATGAACGACTACGCGAAAGCATTTGAGCTTTCCCCCCAACAAGTGGGAGCCATCTTTGCGGTCAACGGGAATATCTGTGGTTTCGACCTGTTCGAGCACACGGAGATTCTGAAGAAAGTATTTCCGAAGCTCGTGCGCAGCTACGCCCTCGAGGCCCTGATCGGCCAGGGAGCGAAGCACGAGGAGTGCACTACTAGCTCGGCATTCGGCTTCCTGTCCTCCGTCTCCGACACAACAGCAAAAACATACCCCGCCATCGGCCTGGGCCAGGACATCCGCCTCTCCGGCACCGGCATCGCCGGCGGCGCCCTCGCTCTGGAGGACAGGCTAATCCATTTGAATGCGTTCCGACTGGAGGAGGTGCAGGAGGAAGACCATTGACCCTCCAGCACATGATTCCAGCAGCCGTTGAGATGGTGGAGACGGGCTAAGGGGAGGAATGCAGTTCTCGGTGCCAGGCTCAATCCCTTAGCTCGAGATCAGGCGCAGGGTGGGCTATACACAGTGGATTGAATGTCTAATGCCCATCCATAAAATGCTCATTCTGCAGCTATTCTTCTAAACTTGCGTCAATACTGTGCCCTTGGTCGGCATATGAGGGTTGCCTTCATCCGGCTTCCAATCTTTGGAGCTGATCTTGATAGTCCTGTTAAGTTACTGGCGGGAGGCAGCATAGCCTGGTAGCGCGCCTGCTTTGGGAGCGTGCGAAGAGCCTTGCCAGGCGCGGATCTCCAGCGTTTTCATACACAGGAAACACAGGATTCACAGTTTACTGTTGCACATACTGTTGCAGGAATCCAAGGCAGTGGAAGAAGTGACGGGCGCTGACGGAAACGCGGCGTCTGCAAATCAGTTCGCCATCCCGATGACCCGGCCCGATGGAACTGCTTCCTTTTTGATGGATGAGTGATCCACGCGGTGCCCCTCTTTGGGAAAAGCCGGGGCTCCAGCCCCCCCCTAGTCTTCCTGAATGGGTCCCATCGCTAAGGGGGGGGCAGCCAGCGAGAATTTTTTTCACAGGATCAAGGAAGCTGCGCGGCCAAAACATTCAAGACATGCTTTTCTGTTACCCTCGCCCACTCGAAATATAGGACAATGCCCCCGGTCACACCGACAGGAGGGGGCTTCCGTGGTTCCACGGCGACGGCGCGGTCTGTGTACAGCACGTCCGGCAGTAACGCTACCCGTGTGCCTCCACGCGACCGGTCCATTTCGAGGAGCTCCGCCTAATACTAGTTAGCTCGACCATTGGATGACTAAGATTCAAGAGAACGCATTGCTCGTCATTGCGCCGTACTGGTTCGAGGGCACTTGGGTCTTTGACGATCCGGCCGTTGGCTTAAAACGGGAACCATTCGTCTTGGGCGTGCCCGAAATGATTGACCGATTAGTTAAGCAGATCCCTAACGCAAGTACAGGATTCAGGCTTATTTTCTCGAAAGCGCCATTCCCTGGTTATCAACTAAAACTTGTCTGGGTGCGTGAGGAGACGGGTGGTAATTGGTACCGAACAATGGACCAACCTAAAGAAGGATGGCTATGTCCGGCCCTTCTCAAGTACTTCCCTTGCGCCCCAGGATCGATTTATGTAAGGGCTGAATCGAAAGAGCGTCATGACGCCAGCTAACTATCGCCTGCACCTGACGGCGCGCGTCGCGCTTTCGCTCGGCACAAATCGCCGGCCTTCGCACGCCGCAGGTGACGGGTGGCGGTAGGGGAACGATATGACGTTGTTGGACGGGCTTCGCGGAGCCTGTTTCTTGATGCCGCTTATGGCGGTATATGGTGATTCAATTGAAAACCCTGCCGGAGCTGTCGGCATCATTGTTCGATTGTTGGTCGGATTGGGAACTGGAGTTCTGGGTTGGTACACATTGGGGTTGATTGCTGATTACACGTACAGATTATTCGAGAGACGTGAGCCCGGAATCGTCAAGAGCATGCTTGACCTCTCGATATTCATCTCCACTGTAATCGTAATGCTAACAACGAGCGGCTTGGCGGTTTTCATCACGAAGTTCATCATTCGCTATGTTGCCGCCTAACTTGGCGCTGGAGCTGACGGCGGGCGATGATGTCTCAATGTTAGTGACGTAGAATATCTGCACCCCCGCCTGCGCCTGCCGCAGGTGACGCGTGGCGTTAGGAGGAGACCAAACGACAATGATCGGCACCACCCTCAACCACTACCGCATCGAGGAGAAGATCGGAGCCGGAGGAATGGGCGAGGTGTACCGCGCCACCGACTCCAAGCTTGGCCGTGAGGTGGCGATCAAGGTGCTCCCCGACGCTTTCGCCAAGGACCCCGAGCGCTTGGCCCGCTTCGATCAGGAGGCGCGGTTGCTGGCGTCGCTCAACCACCCGCACATCGCTGCTATCTATGGTCTGGAGGAGTCGGACGGGGTTCGCTTCCTGGTGCTGGAACTGGTACCGGGTGACACGCTGGCCGAGCGCATCGCACAAGGACCGCTTCCGATCGATGAGGCGCTCACCCTCTGCCGCCAGATCGCGGAGGCTCTCGAAGCCGCCCACGAGCGCGGGATCATCCACCGCGACCTCAAGCCTGCGAACGTCAAGGTCACGCCCGAGGGGAAGGTGAAGGTGCTGGACTTCGGGCTGGCGAAGGCGTTCCAGACGGACTCCAGCGGGGCGGTGGATCTCTCCCAGTCACCCACAGCGTCATACCGCGCCACGAGCGACGGCGTCATCCTCGGCACCGCCGCCTACATGAGCCCGGAGCAGGCACGCGGCAAGCCCGTCGACAAGCGCACCGACATCTGGTCGTTCGGGTGCGTGTTGTATGAGACGCTCACGGGCATACAGGCCTTTGAAGGCGAGAGCATCACAGACGTTCTCGCGGCCATCGTCAGGGGCGAACCGGCGTGGGATCGGGTTCCCGGGTCGATACCGGTGGCCGTCCACCGTCTCATGAAGCGTTGCCTAGTAAAGAACCCGGGCGACCGGCTCCGTGATATTGGCGATGCCCGGGTTGAGATCGACGAGGCGCTGTCGGGTGACGCAGGAGGCGATGCACCCGCCGTGGTCGATGCCACAGCCCGGGGCGCCGGCTCGCGATCGCGGCGCCTGAGCTGGATCGTGTCCACCGTTTTCTCCGTGGCGTTCATCCTGGCGCTTGCCGCCCTCTGGCAGGCGACGCGCCACGACGAGCGACCCGTGCGGCGTTTCGCGGTGCAGTTCGAGGACCCCCTGGCTGTCGGGGGGAACGCGCCGCTGGGGCTGGCGATCTCGCCGGACGGCCGCCGCCTGGCCGCCGTCGTTCGGAACGAGGGGACGACACGGATCGTCGTACGGGATCTGGACCAGATGGAGGCGCGCCCGCTGCACGGGACTGAGGGCGCGGCCTCCCCATTCTTCTCCCCCGACGGCGAATGGATCGCCTTCTTCGCCGGGGGCGACCTGCGGAAGATCGCGGTCGCAGGCGGTCCGGCCCTCACGCTCGCTGCCGTCACCCAGACGACGCGCGGCGGCGCCTGGACTCCCGACGGCACCATCGTGTTTGCGCCGTCGACCACCTTGGGGCTGATGCA
>JAPUKU010000187.1 GCA_027295505.1 Acidobacteriota bacterium | reverse complement strand
GAGCGCAGCCAGGAAGCGACCGGCGAACGCCTCGGCTCTAGGGGCATCGAAGCTGGAGTCTGCCTTCTCTGCTGGCATGACCGTTTCCCTCCTGGGTTCGTGGGGCAACGGCATGAACCCTACCGCACTCCCGGCCCGGTCTCAAGCCGCCCCGGACCGGCCTTGAACCCCGCCGTAGCCAATGCTGATTCTCTAGGTCAGCGAAGTGCGGGGAAAGCCCGCAGGCCTGAAGCCATCCGTTAACTCCGCGACAATCTGCTCGGGAAACTACTCGGTGGGAACGATCCGGGGGCGCAGGTCGAGGCTCCAGGCACCCGAGCCCCGCCAGAGAAGGGTGATACACAGGCCCATGACAATGACGGGGATGACCGGCGCCTTCGGTTGCAGTGGAAACAGCGCCGGATCCTGAACGACCAGGTGAACGTAGGTGGCAACCAGCATGATGGCGATCGCCACCAGGCTCAGCAGGCGCGAGACAAACCCCAGGATCAGAAAGGCGCCAAGAAGGATCTCGACGATCGGCACGAGCCACTGGTTGAGCGCCATCAACGGGATACCCGCCTGCTCAAGCTGCCCGGCGAATGCCTCTCCCAGCACCGGCACCGCCAGCTTCATCACCCCGCTCATCAGGAAGATCCCGCCCACCACCAAGCGGATTACCCCCACCGGCCTGCTCGGCGAGGTGGTCTGAATCTGCTCCAGAAACTCTCTCATATTGATGTCTCCAGCGTGCCGGACAGACTCGTCAGACGGCGGAACCGCTTTCGGGGCCCAATAGAAAAGGAGGCCGGCAGCGCCGACCCCCTGTTAATCCTTGATAATGGTACGCCTGGAGGGATTCGAACCCCCGGCCTACGGATCCGGAATCCGTCGCTCTATCCATCTGAGCTACAGGCGCTCACGAGGCCGCAACCTGGACAGCCGATGGACCTATGCTAGCCGCCCCTCCGATCGGGCGTCAAGGAGATGACGCGAGCCATGCTCTCGGGCACCTTCCGGGGGCCCTGAACCGGTGAAAAACTGGCCTCTCGTAAGTCTCTAACTATAAGCAGAGTTAACAGCGCTCTAAATTTTTTCGCTTGAACCCCGGGGCAGCGTACTTTACTTTATCCCTGTGCAGACAACTCTTGCACCTCCGGTCATGACCCTGAGGCAGGCGCTGGATGGTTTCAAGATCTGGTCCAGCGAGCGCCGCAAGCAGGGTCAGGCGATTCTGGAGAACTGGAACGAGGAGGAGGCCCAGCGCGAGTTCTCCGCTGAGGAGTTCGACGTGCTGCGCACGCTGCGCGTGTACGAGGCCCGCCTCGAGTTCTCCACCGCCGGCTGAGCCTCCCCGGCCCGGCCAACCGCCGCAGAGTCCACCACTCTCTCCGGTGGACCGGGAATTTTGCATCCTGATCTTCTCTGCCTCACTCCCGGGGCGATGATCTGGCCGGTGTTATAGTCCGGCGATCCTGCGTTTGGTTATTGCCATGGAGTGGGGGTATCGTGGATCTCCATGAAGACGTCCGACCGCACCCTGACCGGGAGAGACAGCTCTCGGAAAGTGACCGGAGAGTAACAAGTTGAACCCTCCCACAACCTGCCTGCCGCGCATCGCCGGCGTGGCCGAGGCGTTTCCGGAGCATTACTACGATCAGGAAACCCTGCTTGGCGCCCTGCGCGAGATGTGGCGCGACAGCGGTATCAACATGGCCACGCTCGAACGCCTTCACCGCCACGCCGGTGTCCAGGGCCGCTACCTGGCGTTGCCGGTCGAGCAGTACGGCACGCTCCGAAGCTTCGGCGAGAGCAACGATCTGTGGATCCGCTGCGCCGAAGAGCTGGGCGAGCGCGCTGTGCGTGACGTCCTGGATCGCGCCGGGCTCGACCTCGCCGATGTGCGGGCGCTGGTGTTCGTCTCCGTGACCGGGGTGGCAACCCCGTCGATCGATGCCCGGCTCGTGAACCGCATGGGACTTCCGGTGACGATCAAGCGCATCCCCCTGTTCGGCCTCGGGTGCGTGGCCGGGGCCGCCGGCCTGGCGCTCAGTGCGGATCTCTCGCGCTCCTATCCGGACGGAGCGGTCGTGCTCCTATCGGTGGAGCTGTGCACGCTCACGGTGCAGCTCGATGATCACTCCACCGCCAACCAGATCGCCACCGGCCTGTTCGGAGACGGCGCCGCTGCCGTGGCAATTGTCGGAAACGGCCACGCGGCCCACGGCCCCTCGATCGTGGCCACCCGATCGGTCTTCTACCCGAACACCGAGCGCGCCATGGGCTGGGATATCTCCGAGCGCGGCTTCAAACTCGTGCTCGACCGCGACGTGCCGCGCCTCGTCGCCGAGAACCTCCCGGGGGACGTGGACCGCTTCCTGGCCGAGCACGATCTGGAGCGCCGGGACATCCGCTCCTGGATCGCCCACACCGGCGGCCCCAAGATCCTCTCGGCCATCCAGGAGACGCTCGAGCTACCGCGCGACGCGCTCGACCTCACCTGGGAGCAGCTCAGGAGCGTGGGCAACGTCTCCTCCGCCTCGGTGCTCCAGGTGCTCAACCGCACCCTCGAGAAGGGGCGCCTCGGCCCCGGAGAGCACGGCCTGCTGATGGCGATGGGACCCGGCTTCTGCTGCGAGCTCGTGCTCGTGCGCGGCAACTAACCCCCATGAGTGCCGATCGAGTTTTCGTGATTGGCGGCGGCCCCGCCGGACTGGCGGCAGCGATCGCCGCGCGCCTCGAGCAGTTCGATGTCACCCTGGCCGATCCGCGCACGCCTCCGATCGACAAGGCGTGCGGCGAGGGGATCATGCCGGACGGCGTGGAGATCCTGTCGAAGCTCGGCGTGCACATCCCCTCATCCGCGACATTCCCCTTCCACGGCATCCGCTACGTCGAGGGCGGCATCGTTGCCGATGCGCGCCTCCGGGGCACTCCCGGCCTGGCGATGTGCCGGACCGTGCTGCACGAAGCCCTGCACCGCCGCGCCCGGGAGCTGGGTGTGAAGCTTCTGTGGGGGCAGAAGGTTCGGCACGTATCGAAGCATTCTGTGGTACTCGACTCCGGCCCGGTCCCGGCGCGCTGGATCATCGCCGCCGACGGCGCGAACTCACGCGTGCGCCGTGAGCTGGGCCTCGACGCTCCTCCCATGCATGCGCGCCACGGTCTGCGCCGTCATTATCAAATCACGCCCTGGTTCGATCAGGTGGAAGTGCACTGGTCGAACGGTTGTGAGATGTACGTGACCGGCGTCAGCGATCACCAGGTTTGCATCGCCGCACTGACGGGAGAACCGGATTTGAAGTTCGATGCCGCGCTCGAGCGCTTTCCGGATCTGGCGCGGCGCCTAGAGAACGCACCGGTCGTCGGTGACACGCTGGGCGGCGTTTCGATCTACCGCCGGCTGCCCGCCGTGGTCCGCGACAATGTGGCCCTCATCGGAGACGCCTCCGGATCGGTCGACGCCATCACCGGTGACGGCGTGGCGCTGGCGCTCCAGCAGTCAATGGCGCTCGCCCGCGCTCTGCGCGCGGGAGATCTCAGCCCCTACGCCAGAGAGCACCGCTCTGTGATGCGCCTCCCGAACCACATGACGGGCATGATGCTCGCCATCCACCACCGCCCCCGGCTGCGCCGGTGGGTCATGCACGCTCTGTCTACGATCCCCGGCCTGTTCACGTTGCTCCTGGCCATCCACACCCGGGCCTACTCGAAGTGGCGCGCGCAAGATGCCGCACCCGCTAATCGCCCGCGGGGTCCTGTGGCCACTTCCAACATCCTGCGGCGGGAGCCCACAGCTGCGCCCGTCCGGCCGCCTGGCCGTGCCACCTCCGCACAGGGCCGTTCTATATTTGGCGGTGCTGTCCTGCTGCTCACGCTCTGTCTGGCCGGTGCACCTCCCGCGCGGGCGGCCGAACAGGTCCTGCGCCTCGATCCGAAGGAATCGCGGATCGAGTTTCTCCTCGACGCCATGCTACATAAGGTGAAGGGGATCGTCCGGCTGTCACACGGCGAGATCATCTTCGATCTCGAAACAGGCGCCGCTTCAGGGGAGATCGTCGCGGACGCGCCGAGCGCCGACACCGACAACCGGAAGCGGAACGAGAAGATGCACGACAAGGTACTCCTGAGCGAGACCCATCCGGAGATCGCCTTCTATCCGAAGAGCATCACCGGAAGCCTCGAGCCTGGCGGTGAGAGCGAGATCAGCCTCACGGGGAGCCTCGTGCTGCTCGGAGAGAAGCACGAGCTGCTGCTTCCCACCCACGTCAAGATGGACGGTGACCGGCTCACCGGCACCGCCAGCTTTGTCGTTCCTTACGTCTCCTGGGGTCTCAAGGATCCGAGCGTCTTCCTCCTGCGCGTCAGGAAGACGGTCGATGTGACCCTGATACTCAGCGGCACGCTTGGCACTCCCGATCTCCCAACCGCGAAACAAGATTCCACCGATCTTCCCGACACGGCGACGACCGCGCGGAGCTCCGCCACGCCCCCCCGGAATAATCTCTGAATGGCTAGTTCGATCCGGAAACGGATCCGTTGAGGAGGGCGGAGAGGAGGTCGTCGTCCAGGTAGCGGGGGCTCCCTTCCCAGACGACCGTGTCATGCTTGAGGACGGCGGCCGACGGCGTGCGATGCACGTTGAAATAAGCCCAGGCGTCGTCGTTGCTCTTGCCGATCGGAAAATCGAGCTTCTTGTCGGCCACGAAATCCAGAATCCCCTGATCACTGTCACGGCTACTGGCTTTCGTGAGGCCGATCAGGCTCAGACCGTCGTTCCTGAACTTCTGATAGCGCTCGTATAGCCTGGGCACCTCGCGCTGGGAGGTAGGACACCACGCCTCCCAGAACACGACCACTGTCGTGTCCGCCTCCGGAGGCTCCGCCTCACCCACGAGCCAGCGCTCCACGCCCAGACTGTCCGGCTTCTTCTTTCCCGCATAGAGCCCGGCTGACTCGGCCAGCTTTCCCTGGGAGATGAGCAGTGATGCCAGGAAGCTCCTTGCATCTTTGGTGATGCTGTCTGCCTGCCCGTGGGCCCGCCGGGCCGTCTCGTAAACCTGCCGCCCCAGATCCTCGGCCTCGGCCGTTCTTCCCTGTTCGGAGGCAAACTTTGCAAGCGTGTCCATTGAATCCAGCGTGTCCGCATGTTCCTCTCCGAGTACGCGCCGCCGCACCTCCAGCACGTTTCGCGACATCGCTTCGGCCTCTTCGTAGCTGCCCTGATTGCCCAGCAACTCCGCGATCGAGCTCATCGATGCGAGTACCTCCGGGTGCTCGTCATTCAGCAAGCCCTGGCGCACCTCCAGGGCCCGGCGCGCCACCCTCTCGGCATCCACGAATCGCTGCTGCTCGATAAGGATCTCGATCAGCGTGTCCATCGACGCGAGCGTGTCGGGGTGCGACTCCCCGAGAGCCTTCTCTCTCAGATCCAGCGCGGCCATCAGATGGTTGCGCGCCGATTGCCTGTACTCCTCAGCCTTTCCATGCGTCTCGAAGAAATCCAGCCCCTTGTATGCCTTGCCAATCGCCGTGCGCACAGCCGCCTCGACCTCGGGCTGATCGGGAAACGCCCCGTCCAGGGTGGCGCCGTATATGTCGAGCAGCTCACCGAGCTTAATCTCCTTGCCAACCTTGAACGCATCCGCCGAGTGCAGCACGTCATGGAGGTAGTCCATGGCAGCCAGCATCCTCTCGCGTTGCGTCTCAGCTCGGGCCCGCTCGGCCCTGGCCTCGAAGTAGAGCGATGTGGTGACCACCACGCTCCCCGCCAGGATCAGGAACACCGCCGCCACGGCGCCGATCAGCGGCTTGTTGCGCCGCGCGAATACCCTGACCTGGTACAGGACGCTCGAAGGCAGCGCCTGGATCGCCTCACCGCGGAGGTAGCGCCTCAGGTCCTGCGCCAGACCAAAGGCCGACTGGTAGCGGTGCTCGCGCTCCTTGTGGAGCGCTTTGAGCATGATCGTGCGCACATCGCGAGGAAGATCAGGCCGAACCACACCGGGATCGGTCGGCAAGCGCTCGCGGATGATGCGCGGCGCCTTGTGCACCGGCGAGCTCTTGAGGTCGTAAGGAAGTTTTCCGGTGAGGAGATGGTAGAGGACCACGCCCAGCGCGTAGACGTCGCTCCGGGTATCGATGTCGTGAGGATCAGCCTCGCACTGCTCCGGGCTCATGTACGGCAGCGTGCCGATGAGCTGCCCTACATCGGTCTGCAGCGTCGGCACCACCATGTCGGAGTCAGTGGCGCGCGCCACGCCGAAGTCGAAGATCTTGGGACGCCCATCAGAGTCGACGATGATGTTCCCCGGCTTCAGGTCCCGGTGGATGATTCCCTTCTGATGGCCGTGGTGCGCTGCATCACAGACCCGGGCGAACAGATCCAGCCGCTCACGCAGGCCGAGCTTCTTCTCCGCGGCGTACTCGGTGATCGTCCTGGCGTTGGGGATGTACTCCATGGCGAAGAACGGCACCGAGCCGGCCGCATCGTCGTGCGTTCCGGCCTCGTACACCTGGGCGATGTTGGGATGTGTGAGACGGGCCAGGATCTGTGCTTCGTACTCGAAGCGCCTCAGGGCGGACGGTGAAGCGACCCCCCGCTTGAGCACCTTGATGGCGACCACGCGGCGCGGCTTCTCCTGCACCGCCTCGTACACGGTCCCCATGCCGCCCGAGGCGATCACCCGCTTGATCGTGTAGGCGCCGATTTTCTTGGGGATGTAGGCGGGCCGGTCCGATTGCTCCCGCGTCTCGTCGGAGGAACTGGGGCCCCCGCCGCCCCCGGGGACAGGTCCGTCATTCTGGCCGCGGCTCATTCAGTTATTGTGCCTCAATTTGCCCTAACTGTGCCATTCCACGACGATATCTCCCGTTCTGGAGACCGGTGATCCGCTATCTCCTCCGTTTCATGACCTTGCCATCCACCATGACGAACGGGACGTTTCGGAACGCCTTGATATCGCGGGTGGGATCTCCCGCGACCGCAATGATATCGGCGAGATAGCCGGGGGCGATGCGGCCCAGCTCGTCCTGCCTTCTCAGAAGCGCCGCCCCGGCGAGCGTCGCCGAGCGGATGACATCGATGGCCGGCATGCCGTAGTCGGCCATCCTCTCGAGCTCGCGCCATCCGTCACCGTGCGGGATGGAACCCACGTCGGTGCCAAACGCAATCCGCACTCCCTTCTGCATCGCCCGGACGAACGTCTTCCTGTGTCGCTCGACGATCCTGTCGAGGAGGGGCACCTCATCGGCACTTGTATCCTCTCCCGGCAGGTAGACCGTCATCGTCGGCACCCAGAACGTTCCGCGCTTCGCCATCAGATCGAGCGTTTCGTCATCGAGCATCATGCCGTGCTCGATGCTGCGCACGCCTCCGTTCACCGCGTTGTGTGCCCCCTCTCCTCCGTACGCGTGAGCAGCCACGTCCATCCCCCAGCGCGCCGCCTCATCCACCATCAGGCGCACCTCCGCCGTGCTGAGCTGCATGAGAGGCTCGAACGTCTCGGGATTGATCAGCTGCGTGGGACCGGTGGCGTAGATCTTGATGAAGTCGACGCCGCTCTTCTGCTGATCCCGGATGGCAGCCACCATGGCCTCCGGGCTGTCAGCCAGGATCGCCAGCTGGTCCAGCCTGCGATCGACCGACGGCCGGAGACCCGTGAGGTTCATGTGTCCTCCCGTGATGGTGATCGCCCATCCCGAGACCACGAGCCGGGGACCCCTGAACATCCCCTCGCGCACCGCATCCCGCACGGCGATGTCGGCCATGTCGGCTCCCTCGTTGTCGAGATCCCTCAGCGTGGTGAACCCGGCCATCAGGTTGCGCTGCGCGCCTTTCAGCGCCTCGAGCGCCCGGTACGGGTGGGTCTTGTAAAGAACCGGATTCCGCCTCTGGTAGTCGGGGGTGAGGCAGATGTGCGAGTGGGAGTCGATCAGCCCCGGAAGAACCGTCAGGCCCTCGAGGTCGATCACCCGGGCCCCGCGCGGAGCGTCCACACTCGCGCCCACGGCCTGGATGCGCCCCCCCTCGATCAGGATGCCGATATTCTCTGTGATCTCCCCCGTCTCCACATCGAGCAGCCGGCCGGCCCGGATCAGCGTCGTCCCGGATCCGGATCGGGCACCTCCCGCCTCAACAGCCGCCAGGGCTCCGCCCGCCGGCACCACCAGGAGCCATGACAGCAGAATGATCGCTCCGACCGGTCGCAGGGCCTGAACCGTTTTCACCCGGGTGAACATGGATTCGCGCACTTCTTCACCTCCCCTTCTGATTGGCCGAATACCGGGCCATCCTAACCCAATTGCCCGGGAAGAAATAAGCGCCCGGGGGGATGACCCCTGCCCGCGACTCACCCCCCCCTTCCCTCATTTTTGGGAACCTCGCGGGGATTTTCCGGTTAAGATCGATGAAGTTGGATCCGGGGTCAGAATTGCTGCGCACCCACGCAACCCTTCAGACGCGAGAATACGGCAAGATCGTGCTGCTTCCAGGTGCCAGGCCAGGGACTCATGGGCTCGGTCTGGCTGTAGCCACAAAAGACGGAGGAGCCTAACCGTGAAATGCCACGAGGTTGATTATCAGATCATTGGAGACGACATGCAGATGGTCGAGGTGGAGCTCGACCGCCTCGAGACGGTCATCGCCGAGGCCGGCTCGATGAACTACATGGAGTCGGGGATCGAGTTCGAGACCAAGATGGGAGACGGGTCAAAGCCACAGGCCGGCATCATGGACAAGCTCCTGGGCGCGGGCAAGAGGGTCCTGACCGGCGAGTCGATCTTCATGACCCACTTCACCAACCGTGTCACCCGCAAGCGGAAGGTCAGCTTCGGGGCGCCCTACCCCGGGAAGATCATCGCTCTCGATATGGCGAAGGAGGGCGGAGAGATCCTCTGCCAGAAGGACGCCTTCCTGGCCGCCGCCCTCGGCACCGAGATCAGCATCGCCTTCACCCGCAGGTTCGGGACCGGCTTCTTCGGCGGAGAGGGATTCATCCTGCAGAAGCTCAGAGGAGACGGCATGGTCTTCATCCACGCCGGCGGCACCATCGTGAAGAAGGAGCTGCAAGGCGAGAAGCTGCGCATCGACACCGGCTGCATCGTCGCCTTCACGCCCGGTCTGGACTACTCGATCGAGCGCGCCGGAAACCTCAAGTCGATGTTCTTCGGAGGAGAAGGCTTCTTCCTGGCCACGCTGAAGGGCCAGGGCACCCTGTGGCTCCAGAGCCTCCCGTTCTCGCGCCTCGCCGACCGCATCATCGCCCACGCCCCCCGCGCCGGCGGCTCCCGCAAGGGCGAAGGGTCGATCCTGGGAAAGTTGGGAAACCTGATGGGAGACTGATCGCCTTGCCGAACGACAGGGATCGTCGTATTTCCTTGTATCCTGTGGCACGAGCTCAACCCCCAGGTACAAAGAGAGGACCATGAAACCAGCTGACCGCAACTTGGGAATGGATCGCTCGATCTCGCGAAGAGATCTCCTGATCGGAATGGGTGCCCTTGCGGCCAGCGCCTTCATACCCGGTCGGGCGTTTGCGGACAAGATGCTACGGCTCGAACGTGCGGGCAGGGCCGGGCCTGGCTACCCGCCCGGGCTCACGGGAATGCGGGGAAGTCACGTCGGTTCATTCGAGGTCGCCCACCAACTCGCGTGGGAAGGCCGGCGCGATTGGGGGCCCGTTCAGGAGCCGGATGCGGATCTCTACGACCTCGTGGTCGTCGGTGGAGGCGTCAGCGGGCTCGCGGCCGCGCACTTTTATCGCAAGGAACATCCGAGCGCGCGGATCCTGATCCTCGATAATCACGACGACTTCGGAGGCCATGCCAAACGCAATGAACTACTGGCTCGAGGCCGCAATATCATCGGCCACGGGGGCAGTCAGTCCTTCGAAGGACCGAGCGAATACAGCGATGTTGCCCTGGGCCTGCTCGAAGATCTTGGCATCGAACTAAAA
>JAPUKU010000186.1 GCA_027295505.1 Acidobacteriota bacterium | reverse complement strand
GGTGGGACGGGCCGTCGCGGGAAGCGAGACAAATGCCACGATCGCTGCTACCGCAAGCACGAGCCAGGTGGTCCAATTGTTCTGGATACCTCGGGTCGCATTCTGGGTCATGAACTACCTCCTAAAGGTCGGTGATGCCGCCAGCCCAGCTCCCCTGGTGCCGTAACAACGGCCCCAATGGCAGGCTCCAGGCAACGAATCATCCGACAGGTCCACATATTGTTCAGTCCAAACGAAAACAGCTCCACCCCTGTAGGGTGGAACGATATACACAGATCAGAATAATTATTTGGCTCAGCGATTTCCGTGCCTTTCTGAGCGACAACAAAATTCGGGAATTTGTGCAAGCCTTTGATTATTTGGAACTTACAGACTTTCCTTCCCTCTGAAGTAACAATTCTCCCCCGAGGGTGATTACTTTCATCAGGTCATTAAGTACGATGATAGCTCATCTCCGTCAAGACCTAATACTCCATTCGCTTGTTTTCTACTCTTATAAGTGTGACTTAACGTGGGGGCCAAAGGGGCGGCCGATTCTTCAAGGCTCGAACGAGTTGTCGTTATAATCCTGTCCACAGTCCAGAAAAGATGGCTGTCCTTACGGTAGAAAGGGGAGGGGTGCTCTGTGATGTCAAGTAATGGCAAGGTCGACGCCATCGTCGTAGGTGGCGGGCACAACGGGTTGATCACGGCCGGGTATCTCGCCCGGGCAGGCCTCGAGGTCACCGTTCTCGAACGACGGCCAATCGTGGGCGGTGCCTGCGTGACCGAGGAGATCATCCCCGGTTTCCGGGTATCCCGCACCTCCTATGCCTGCAGCCTCCTCATGCCGGAGATCGTGCGCGATTTCCGTATGAAGGAGCAGGGGTTCCGGGTCTACATCCCGGACCCTTCCGGCTTCATACCCTTTCCGGATGGACGTTACCTGCTGAGCCATTCGGACACCGCCCGGTATGAGCAGGAAGTGGCGAAATTCTCCACCCGGGATTTTGCCGCGCTGGAGCAGTTCGACGCGGATCTTTCCCGTCTGCGTCCGCTGATCGAGGAGATCCTGCGTACGACTCCCCCAAAGTTTCCTCCCTCCCGCATCAAGGACTACTGGTCGTTCCTGAAGCTGGCCCGCAAGGTAAAGAGCCTTGACAGGAGAGACCTCCGCTTTTTCATGGAGCTCATGACCGCCTCGTGTGCGGAGATCCTGGACCGGCGCTTCGAATCGACCGAGATCAAAGCAACCCTGGCCCACCAGGGCACGATCGGTGCCTGCGTGGGCGTCATGTCACCCGGATCCGCCTATGTCATGCTGCACGACTCGATCGGCGGAGTCGATGGGCAGGCCGGCGCCTGGGGCTTCGTCTATGGAGGAATGGGCACGATCACCCAGATCCTGGCGACCACCTGCCGCAGCCGGGGCGTGGAGATCCGCACCGGCGCCGCGGTCGACCGGGTGCTGGTGAAAAACGGCCGGGCGCAAGGGGTGGTGCTGAAGAATGGAGATGAGCTTCGATCGCGCATCGTCGTATCAAACGCCGACCCCAAGCGCACGTTCCTCGATCTGGTCGAGGAGCAGCACCTCGAGGCCGACTTCCTGGAGGAAATCCGCAACTTCAAGATCGAGGGATCATCGATCAAGGTGAACTGCGCGCTGGCCGAGCTTCCGAACTGGACGTGCCTGCCGGGGCAGGATCCGAAGGCTCCGCAGCATCAGGCGATGATCGGGATCGGCCCTAGCATGGAGTACCTGGAGCGGGCGTTTGATGATATGAAGTACGGGCGCCCTTCGCGACGACCTTTCATCGAAGGCACCATCGCCTCGACCGTGGATGATTCGCTTGCCCCCGAGGGCAAACACGTTCTCTCACTGTTCGTCCAGTACGGCCCGTATCATTTGAGAGAAGGAACCTGGCCGGAGATCCGCGAGAAGGTCGGAGACAACATCATCGATACGCTCGCCGAATATGCCCCCAACATCAAGTCTTGCATCATCGCCCGGGAGGTGCTCAGCCCCTGGGACCTCGAGCAGGAGTTCGGCCTCACCGGGGGGCAGATCTTCCACGGTGAGATCTCACAGGATCAGCTCTTCTGCATGAGACCGGCCTGGGGCTGGGCTGACTACCGTACTCCGATCCGGGGACTGTATCTGTGCGGCTCCGGTGCCCATCCGGGAGGCGGGGTCCTGGGCGGACCCGGGATGAACGCCAGCCGGGAAATCCTGCGGGATCTCAGGCGGGGCTGAATCCACACCCCACGGAACCGTGCGGATCCCCCGCAGCTGAGATACTAGTAATGTTAGTGGAGGATCGCCGGGCGCGAAACTTTCACAGCCCGGCCGAGTCCGCGGCAGTGCCAAGCGTATCGGCCGCGTCCAGAGCCTTCAGGGCAAAGGTCGTTCCGGTATGGGTCAGGAAGTTGTCGGTATCCGGCTCGTTCCGCAACGATTGAGTCCACCACTGGCCATCGCTGCGCTGATGGGTCCTGAGCCAGGTGACTCCCCTCCGGATTCTAGGATCGGCAGCCGGAACTCCCGCCTGCCTCAGCACGAAGACTACAAAGCCGGTCCCGTACCCATCACTCTCCACGGTCACCGGCGGGTCGGAGGGCTTCCCGTTGAGCTGCCGCCACTGACCCAGGTCCCCCGACGCCCAGCCGCCATCCTGCCGTTGCAGATCCAGCAGCTCGCTGACCCAGGCCACACGATCCACCTCTGCGACGATTCCCTCAACGTACCTGGAGACCCACAGCAGCATCGCCTTGTGATGGATCTGGGCGGGTGGATGACTCGCGAGATATCCCCGGATCCTCGCCATCCCGCGGAGCACAGTCTCGGTCCGGGCGTAGCTCTCCGGGGCCATGCCGATCGCCAGGGCCAGAAGCGACGGCCCGAAATGATCGTCCGATTCGTAAGGCGGCCAGTTGCACTTGCTCCACTCGGTCCAGTACCCGTCCTCGTTCTGCATGCTCCACGCGAGATCCAGCGCCTTCAGGGTTGTCGCACCGAGCTCGCGGCCCATCTGAACATCATTAATGGTGAGAAAGGCGGCCGTGGCCACGACGTAATCGGGGGTCGGAAGGTCTTCCGGATTCCACGTCTGAACGAACCGCTCGGCGCCCCGACGCACCTCCTGGAAAGCCGGTCGATTCCCGAAGATGGCCTTCGGCGCGGTCATGTAGTAACCGTTGGTGTGGCAGGTCACGCAGCCGTACTTCGTGCCCCAGGTCAGCGATACCTTGTCGATGAACGCAGCCGCGCGCTCAACGGAAAAATCAGTCGCAAACGTGTCGTGCCGGCTGTACGGCCCGAACCGGAGTTCCGGAGCGCGGTCGACTTCGATTTCGTCGGGCGCCACATATTCCACCTCCGGTTCGTAAGAGCCATGCCCCTCGGGGGTGGCCGGGTCAGACTGGACCCGCTCCACCTGCGGGTCACTGTCCGGATCCGCGGCGGTGTCAATCTGAGCGATCCAGTAGGCTGAGACCAGGCAGAGGCCAGCCCATGGCACGAGTAGAAAGCCCAAGATCACTCTGTTTCGGTTCATTGTTCAGGTCCTCAGCTTGCCGGCCAACTTCAGGGTCCGGACACGCTGGGCGAACGCAACCTCCGAAATTCTAGTCTGACTTCAGGATCCATTCAAGCCGGCCGCGCGAGCAGCAGGATCAGGCCGAGCGGCAGGGCCCGGGCAACGACGAGCCCGGTCGCAGGTTTCAGGATGGCCGGCGGACCGATGGGACCTGCCCGCCGATCCCTCGCAGAGCTGCGATCTACTGCATTCCCAGAAAGTCGATCGAATTCGGCGGTGTCACTCCGTCCCATTTCCTATCGGATCCCACAGGTGCCTCGACGGAGAGTACGAGGGCTTCGTACCGACCCGCCGGACAAAAGTCCTCGTTGCCAACACAGCAGTATTGGCCCGTTGCCCCCGAAGCCTTTGCCACTTCGATCGGGCAGCTCTCCCCATGGTTGTAGCCTGCGTACTTGAAGGTGGTGCTGCTTTTCGTCTGATAGACGACCGGCGCCGACCCGGCGCCATCGTCCCTGGTGTTCTCCATCGTGACGATGGCTCCAATCACAGGGTTACCGGCTTCATCCTGGACGAAAGCCTCCACGTGGACATGCTGGCCGTTTCCGGTCGTCAAATACCAGTCGAGGCAAACGATCGACATTGAGCCGCCGAAGTGCAGATCCAGGGCAGCATTCTGCTTTGACAATGAGCCGGTCGGAACACGGAGCGTATAGTCGCCGTCCGGGACTTTCGGGAGAATGTCGGCTTCGATCAATGTGGCGGTGGCCGATACAACCATGAGCTCGCCGGCACCATCCAGGCTGACAACCGGAAAGGCTCCGTTGTCGAAACTAACACCGCTGATCTCGAGACGCGTTTTGGCACCCAGTTCCAAAAAATTCACGCCCGAGATAAACATGGGCGCTTGTTTCCCCTTTCCGCCCGGTTTCGCCGCCTCCGCCTGTTGCATAATCATCAGCAACGGAATTGACAAGAACACCGCGGCAACGACTGTTCGCATAATCCTCATTCCGAACCTCCTCCTTCAACATATTAATTGCCTAGTGCCTTCTAACCAACGCAAGTCTGGGAGAAAAAATGATACCGCTGAAAGCGGAAAGCCGCCAGCGAAAATGCAACATCTTAATTCCAGAATCGAGTCCTTGAGACGCTCGTCAGAGCTGGATCACTTTGCGCGCAGCGTCGAGACGGTGGGCGCGCATGCTGTCCAGGACGGTGTTCACGTCCTCCAGCCTGCAGGTTTCGACCTTCACCTGCACCCGCCCGCTGGCCGCGAGATCCAGCACCTCCATCAGGTCCTGACGGGTGCCCAGTGCCGTGCCCACCAGGCGCACACCCCGGTCGACGAGATCGCTGGCGCGCAACGGCACCTCACCGGGGGGTAGAGCCGCCACCACAACCGATCCGTTCGGCTTCAGCGACTTCACGGCATCCCGAATTGCGCGTGCAGAGGTAGCGAACACCACGGCGTCATCGACCCCTCCCTGCCGGCGAATCCTGCGGTGCGCGTCACCCTGAGAAGCATCCACGCAGGCGTCCGCGCCAAGCTCCTCGGCGAGCGAGAGCTTGGCGGCGTGAATGTCAACCGCGATAACCCGCGCTCCCGCCAGCTTTCCGTACTGAAGCCCCAGGTGTCCGAGCCCGCCAATACCGAAAACGCCCAGCGTGCGACCCGGTCGGGTCCCTGAGAGCTTGACCGCCTTGTACGAAGTCACTCCCGCACAAAGAACCGGCGCGGCCTGCTCCCACGACAGCTTCTCCGGGATCCGGGCTGCAAAAGCAGCAGGACAGACCGCGTATTCCGCCCAGCAGCCATCCTCGTCAAATCCCGTTCCGCGCATGCCTGCACAGAGGGGTTCCCAGCCCTCGATGCACTCACGGCACTCGCCGCAGGCCCAGCGTAGCCAAGGGATGCCGGCACGGTCACCCACTCTCCACTTCGTTACATCCGCTCCCACCGCCTCCACCGTGCCGGCCCCTTCGTGCCCGACAACGAGCGGCAGCGGATGCGGAGACGGCATCTCATCATCCAGGATGTGCAGATCCGAGTGGCAGATGCCGGAGGCCAGGATACGGACCAGGATCTCGCCCGGCCCCGGCTCCGGGCGGGGCCGCTCTTCAATGCTGACAGGTTTACGGACCTCCCGAACAACCGCTGCTTTCATGGAATCACTCTCCTCAGCTACTCGAGTTGATCGTCTTTGACCTGAAGACTGTTCGGGCCGCCCGCCAGCTCTGAAAGCGTAATGATCAATCCCTGTGAGATAATGCGTTCTTCTCGAGGCCAGCGAGCGGCAGCCCGACAATCGATCACAGGGATGAGGTGATTATAGTTGACCTCACACCCATCAAACCATCCCCCTGATCCGGCGGGCTCGGGCGTAGGCCCTGATCAAAGGACAAGAGAGACATGGACGCGTTGCAGAGAAACCGGGAAGCATTCAAACACCAGTCGAAGGGATTCTCGAGCGAAGGCAATACCTACGCGGATGCAGAGGGACTTGCGTGGATGCTGGCCGATTTACCCATGTCGATCGAGTCTGCGGTGCTCGACGTGGCCACTGGAACGGGCGAGTTCGCCCGCGCGCTTGCTCCCCACGTGGCGACAGTTATTGGGCTTGATGCGACCGACGCGATGCTGGACAGAGGGAAAGAGTTCGCCAAAAGACATGCGATTACGAACATCACGTTTAAGAAAGGAATTGCGGAAACGTTACCGTTTCAGAGCGAGACATTCGACATCGTCTCATCACGCTACGCGTTCCATCACTTTGCAGACCCGAAACCGGTGTTAGCGGAGATGGTCCGGGTCTGCAAGAGGGGCGGTCACCTCATAGTCGTCGACATTGTTGTTCCGGAGCTGGTGAATGCCGCGCAGTACAATCACCACGAACAGCTCTGCGATCGCTCTCATACCCGCTGCCTGGGTTTCACGGAGCTGAAGTCCTTATTTTGCCGGTCAGGAGCTGAAGTGATCTCCGCAAGGAGTCGCGACATCGAGGAACCCGTAGTCGAATGGCTCGATTTTTCGCTGACACCCCAGACAGATCGAGACGAGCTACTCCGCGCGATCGATCAAGATCTGAATGGCGGACCGAAAACGGGGTTGTCTCCTTACAAGAGGAATTCTGTTCTCTACTTCAAACAGCGAGATGCCGCGGTTGTCGGACGAAAGAGCTGATGGCCCGAAGCTGCGCCGCGGGCTGAGGCCGCTTGGCCTGTTCGCGGTCATGTTCTTCCTTGTCTGCGCGGGACCCTTCGGCATAGAGGAAATGGTCCCGCTGGCGGGTCCAGGGCTCGCCATTCTCACCCTGGTGGCCATGGCGCTCCTGTGGGGTGCTCCCTATGCGCTTGTGACCGCCGAGCTGGTCGCGGCCATACCGGAACAGGGCGGACAGTACCTCTGGTACCGGGAGACCCTCGGACGCTTCTGGGCCTTTCTGCTGTCCTGGCTCGACTGGCTCACCTGGCTGTTCGACTCCGCCATTTACCCTCCGCTGATAGCTGCATACCTCGCAACGCTGATCTTTAAGGAACCACCCCATTGGTTGATCTGGATCGTATGCCTCATCGTCATCTGGTCCTGTACCTGGTTGAACATCCGAGGCGTGAAGGCCTTGGGGCAGTTTTCGGTAGCGCTGACCGGAGTGGTTCTGGCTCCACTGGTGGTGCTGGTCTTTGTTGGCTGGTCTGAGATCAGCCTTTCGCCTCTGCAGCAGTGGCTTCCCGAGGGAACAACTTTCTCAGACGCGCTGACCTACGCGCTCATCTAGGGAATCTGGTGTTACTCGGGGTACGAGGGACTCGCCTACGCAGCAGAGGAGATCGTGGATACCGAGCGGAGCTACCCCAGAATCCTGGCGCTCATGCTGCCCCTTTCTGCTGTGGTATACATTCTCCCGCTCCTGGTCACCCTGGGCGCCAACCCTGCCTGGGATCAGTGGCAGACAGCTCAGTTCGCCGGCGCGGCCCTGACCATCGGTGGCCCCTGGCTTGCCTTTGGCTTAGTGGTTTCGGCCCAGATCGCGCTGCTGGCTATATTCAGCGGAGAGCTGCTGGTTAATTCGAGGCTCCCCTTCGTCATGGCAAGGGACCGTTTCCTGCCGAGAGTTCTGACCAGGCTACATCCCCGCCATGCGACCCCTCATCTGCTTCTCATCATTCAAGGGGTTCTGTTGAGCGTTCTGACTTACTTCTGGGAGTTCGTTGATATTCTGGTGATGG
>JAPUKU010000185.1 GCA_027295505.1 Acidobacteriota bacterium | reverse complement strand
GGTCCTGTTCATGCATCACCAGCTGTGGAACCTTGGACCGGTGAGTGGGAATACCCGGCAGTTCGAGGAGCAGATCAGCCCGTTGCTGGAGCCGTTCGATAACGTCTACTTCTTCGCCGGCGACTCCTCGTTTCCGGAGACCAGCGAGGGGAATTTCCACTACCACGTCTACGCCAACGGATTCAGGAAGCTGGGCTACTACCTGATCACGCTGGATCGCGAATCCGGGCAGGTCCAGGCCGATCTGGTGGAGGAGGCCGTCGAGCCGCCGGTAATTCGACCGAGCTACTTCGTGCGCAAGGTGGTCAGGGAATTCGAGTACCTGCCCCTGTCGAGCAAGCTGACGTTCGGGTTTCTGGTTCTCGTGGTTGTCCTATCCGTTCCGGTCGTGGCTCTGAGGCTGCGCCGCGCCCGTTGATGGCTAGGGTACCGATTCAGCGTCGACTGCCTCTGTGCTTCGCAGCTGGTCCACGAACTCCAGAATCTCATCGTCTGTCATCCCGGCCAGGCCACTTTCGATCCGGTTCTGCACGCCGGGAAAGTCGCGCATGACTGCTCCAGGATGACCCACGCGGATGGCATCGACAAACTCGACTTCATTGTCGATGTCCACTACGGCCATTCCGTCGATATCCACCGCCGTGAGACCGGTGAACGTCGCCCGTGCAGGACCGAACGTGGTCTTCTTCGTATAAACGGCAACGCCGACATCAGCGCGAACGATGATCAGCCCATCCACATGCGCATCGCTCAGGTCCTTGACGGCGCATCCCACGCTGACGTCGAAGACCCGGGCGTTGGTAATCCGGGGATTTGAGGCCTCGCCTACACTGAGAGCTTTGTCTCCTATATCACGGAGCACAACGTCTTGCAGGCTCAACCCGGAGCCGCTGATGTCGATGCCATCATCGGGAAACCCCTGGATCCAACTGCGCCGATCAGTCCCGTCCGTGAAATCGTAGTCGACAGCATCACCGGCACCATCCAGGTAGCGACAATCCGTTGCGTCGACCGTGCTGTACTTGAGGTTGAGGGCATCGTCCGCCTTGCCATCCCGAATGGTCAGGTGGTCAAGCCTCACGTTGGCGAAGTAGATGGACAGCGTTCCGGTGTACCGCACGCGGCCTGCGTCGGATCCACTTCCCCCGATGAGTGTGGTGTGGGCGATCCGTACCTCAACGGGCTCGGTACGCTCGCCTACCACGGCGATCGCTCCCCAGGGTTCCGCCCCTGCCCCGCGAACGATGATACCTGCCGTCTCCGTGCCGGCCATTTGAAGATCGCCCCGCACCTCCAGCAATGCCCCGGGGCCGCCCTCCAGCGTTGTGCCTGGCTCTACCTTCACGGACCACGAAGGCGGGAGACTCACCACTCCGTCGAACCGAACGCGTCCGGGACCCACGCGGATCTCTCGGATGTCGCGCCGGACTTGAAAGCCCTCGGGTAAGGCCGGAAGGGACGGTTCCTGCACTGCCGCCGGATGCTCTCGGGTGGGCTGGAGCGCAGCGGCATGTCGCGTTCCCCGGACACTCCGCCCCGTATGGTGGTTGACCGCCAGGATCCCGAAGAGCGTGGCTGGGTCCATGTCGTCGGGCAAATTCATCACCACCACCGGCTGGTGTTCCTCGAACCGGCCGTGCACCATCATGGGCTCGGGAAGATGCCAGATTGACGTGCCTCCCTTTGCCTGGAACTCGAGGCCTGTCACGCGTTTGGATCCACGGTCGGTGGTCCACACCAGCAGCTTGCCGCGCTCGCGATCCATCGACCATTCCAAGGTCTGGCCCTCCAGCGCCGCCCGGATCTCGGAGGCATTCTGGCGAATCATTGCTTCGAAGCGTCGCGGTCTGTCAAACATCCAGCCTCCGGCAGGTCCGCCGCGGGGAGCCCAGTTCATGGGCTCCTGCCTGAGCAGGTCGGCATGGGTCTCGACGAAATCGTCCAGGCGAGCGAGCATGGCGTCAAGGCGATCCTCCAACAAACTGTAGAGCGTCTCGTCGTGCTGGAGGCGGTAGTCGTCGATGCGCAGAAACTGCTTGCCCCACTGGGCCCACTCGCTGCGATCCACTTTGCTCCAGGGTGCGAACGCCGTATCCCACAGGAGAAACTCGGCGCGTACGGAGATGGGGTTGCAGTAGCCCTTGATATTTACCGGAAGAAAGCCGTGGCGGGCACCCGAGAGTTCTGTGAGCGCCGTGAACCAGCGGAAGTAGTCAATGTCGATACGCTCCCGCAACTCCTCATACGGTATGTTGAGATGGGCATTGGTCAACCAGCGCGTCACGTCCTCCCTGACCGGGTTGCAGCGGCCAGGGTCGTCACCCTCCTCGTAGATCTCGCCGGTTCCCTTGAACAGCATACCCTCGGGCCTGCCGGACCCGTCGGTGGTCGAGCGGCGCAACTGCTCGACGTACTGGACAATTGCAAGGGGCCGGCCGCGTAGGGCGATGAGGCCCATGGAAGTGTCCCACGCCATCAGTCCATGGAGACTCGACTCCCAGAGGAAGGTCTGGTCGGTGAACTTGTCGAACGGCTCCACGAGATTGAACAGTCTTGCTCCCTCGTACACCTGACCACGTCGCATGCGGACGCGCAGGCTGGGCCGTGGCGGAATCCCGTGGTAGTACTGCTGACCGCGAAGCCGGACCCGGACGTCGTATTCGCGGTCCCCGGTCCGCATTCGCGCATCGACCCACTGCGGCGATAGGTGCGCGGCATGTCCTCCCTGGATCTGCAGCCTCCTGAGCTCGGAGCGCAACAACTCCTCGTCCCGGGGCTTCATGTAGAAATCCCAGACGGGTAGCTTGGCAGCTCGGGGCTGCTGGGCGAGTCCGTGGAGAACCGCCAGGGCAGTGTCCTTCACCGGGCGTCGTGCCAGGCCCTTCATGCTCCCGACATCCCGGGGAAGGATCTCGTAGAGCAGGACTCGTTGCGTCAGGTCCACGGCGAGGATAAGCACTCCCACCAGCGTGAGCCACGCCAGAACGCGGGGCCAGCTCAGGAAGCGCGGTTGCTTCGCGGGGTTCATAGCACGTGGAAGTCGTCGATGATGAATATGCCGACGCTCTCAACACCTTCGAGCTTCTGAATCGATTGTTGCAGCTCACCCTGGTCCTGCTGAGCGCCAGTCCGCAATCGCCAAGACACGGTCTGTTCTCCCGTGGACCGCTCGATGACGCGGTTGACCAGGGTAGGGCTGGCGCCGGCGCTCATGAGGAAGGCCTCGGCAGCGTCCACGGCAGCAGAACCGCGTTCCTTGCTGAATGTTACCCGCAGCACTGCCTCCGTTCCCTTCGCTCCGCACACGTTGAGACGGGCGAGGATCAGAAGCAACAAGCAGAGGAACAAGGTGAACACCAAAGAACCGGCGTAGAATCCCGTGCCGGTGGCCATGCCCACGGCCAGGACGGCGAACACGAACCCCACATCCCGCGGATCCTTCATCGCCGTTCGGAAGCGGATGATCGACAGGGCGCCCACGAGGCTGAAAGCGCGTGCGATATTGCTTCCGATCACCAGCATGATGAGCGTCGTGCACGACGCAAGGATGAACAGGGACTGCAGGAACGCCACAGAGTAGGTGGCGCCTCGGTGCGTGGCCTTGTACGTCTGAACAAACGCAAGCGTCAGGAGGGCTGACAGGACCAGCCCGGCGAGCAGGTCAACGAGGCGGAAAGCCCCTTGACCCGTGGTGTTGAAGAATCGCTCCAGCGCAAAACCATCCAGAGAACTCGGGTCACTGTTGTCTAGCATGTGGCAAGCATCCTTCGAGATAGGTCCAGTGCGTTCATCGCAAGGACATACTTGGAGACAGCTTGGGGTGTCAACGAGACCTTTCGGATGATCTGCGCCAGCCAGCGCGGAATGGTCTGAGCTGTCTTGATCTCAAGCACAGCGAGATGATCCGGAAACACGGCACGCAGCGGATCATAGAGCAAGCCGCGGCTCATGCTCTCCCCCGGGTAGAGGGCCCGCGACGACGTATCCCAGGTGACCCGCAGATCACCCGCAGCAGATTGGTAGACAGCGCGCTGGTACCAGACCTGAGCCGTTGGTTGCAAGTACAACAGATCGCGCGCCGCTAGAAAAGGACCCACGGTCGCCGCGTCCAGTGAGTCCCAGGTCCGGGGATCCGCCGGGTCGACCTCGCCTGCGGGGAAAGGGACACGTATCTTCGAGACGGAGGCGTTCTCCTTCCGTTTGATCTCCAAGAACCAGGGTGCGGAGGAATCAAACTTCCAGTCATAGGTGCGGATCCGGAACTTCACTCGGCTCTCCACTCCCGCCACCTTGTCGAGGTAAAAGGGCAAGTCGGGTCCGTCGAAGTACTGGGACAGAACAGGATAGCTACCGTCCTCGCCAACGTGCTCACCGCGGACCAGATGGCTCCCCATCAGTGGCTCGAGCTGGGCCTGGGTTCTGGTATCGACCAGGTACTTCAGTTCGTAGCGCCAGGGCATGAGTGCTCTACCGCGCCCACTGTGTTTCGGCACGCCTACGGAGGTTCTCTCTCTCGTCGCCATCTTCTATCCGGGCCGCCAGATGAAGGGCAAGAAGTTCTATGGCGCGGTTCCAGCGTTCGGCGGGCGGCGGTGCCGGCTCGAACCCTGGAACCGAGTCGGGGTCCCACCGATCGTCCAGAATCGTGATGGCGTCGTTACCCCACGCCAAGCCCAGTTCATCGAACAGAGAGACAGGGGCTGCCAGCGTCTCGATGGACCTGGAGGAGTCGCGGTAGATCGCAAGAAAAAGCTCCCGCCCCGTCGGAAGATCCACACCGCCTGAGGGGTTCGCCGGTCTTTGTCCCAGGGAGATAGCCTCGCGATAGAAACGGGGGAACGGCTGCAGGACCCAGTCCACCGTGCGGACGCGGTTCTCGCGTACTGCTATCAGGTCGAAGGGCACCCACTCGCCATCGTCCCCCTTCTGACGCTTGGGGAAACGCAACTCGACAAAGAGTCCCTGAAACAGCCGATCCTCGTAGAGATAGACCAGGTCGACGTCAATCCACGGGGTTCCTGACCCGGCATCGGGCTTCCACGCGGAAAGGACGGTGGTGAGATCGACGGCGGCCACCGGCACCAGAAGCCTGGCACCACGGCTCCGGCTCGACAGGAGCCGGCGCCCAGGGATACCTGGCCGCTCCGGATCCGCGTATCGATGAATCCAGTAGCGGCTGCCACCCAGCGCAGTGCTATCGCGCTGTACCGTGGTGGCGGCGCGCTGGCGCGTCAGCAGGACACGTCGCGGGTCGTCGGGCGTGGTGGACAGAAAGATCTCGCGGACCCGAGCCGTCTCCAGCGGGAGCATGCTCCTGGACGCCAGAGGACTTGCATAGGAGGCCAGGAATATCAGTCCGACCACCAACAAAGCGTAGGCGAGAATGCGGAACAGGGTGGCAACGAGGGTCGGGCGCTTCAGCCACCAGGGGTCGACGGGAACCATCAGGCCTCTTCTCGATCCGAACCAGGTCACCCATTCCGTCAGTGACCTTCTGTAATTCACTCATAACATACAGGTTAACTCTAGCACTTCAACGCGCACAGCGTCAAGCATGTCCCATGGTCGCTGGCTCCGTACCCGGGGTGGGGAACCATGGATTCCGAGCTTCTCCGCAAAGGCTGCCCAGTCGACACTATCGTAGTCGAAATTGATACCGCCACGACGGACACCTGACCCAGGAAGCCAACGCGGTGACACTCCTTCAGATCCTGGCCCGCCGGATCCAGAGGATTCCCGGCAGCGCCTCCACCTCGCCGGCCACGGCGTCGGAGACCCGGCTGTCGGTGTTCAACGCTCCCAGCGCCTTGCCGCCGCTCCGGTCCCGACCCAACGACATATGGGCGATGTTGATGCCTGCCTCGCCCAGCAGCGTTCCCACCTTGCCGATCATGCCGGGGCGGTCGTCGTTGGCGAACAGAAAGATCTCGCCCTCCGGGATGATCTCCAGATGGTAGTCGTCCAGCCGGACGATGCGCGGCAGATTGCGGCCGAACAATGTGCCGGAGGCGGAACGCTCTCCGTCAGCGGTGCGGAAGGTGGCGGTGATGAGGTTGCTGAAGTCGGCATGTTCGCCGCTACGTATCTCAGTGACCGAGATTCCAACGCGCTCGGCGATCACCCAGGCGTTCACCTGATTTACCGGCTCACTCAGCGCACCTTCCAGGTAGCCCTTGAGCAGGGCGGCGGTGATGGGGCGCAT
Source organism: Acidobacteriota bacterium (assembly GCA_027295505.1). Lineage (GTDB taxonomy): Bacteria > Acidobacteriota > Polarisedimenticolia > JAPUKU01 > JAPUKU01 > JAPUKU01. Next base: position 438 of record JAPUKU010000185.1, on the reverse strand, counting down.
GGGCAGATCGCGCACCGCGCCGAGGAACTCCACCTGGATCTCGCGCAGCGGCGCTTCCAGCAACTGGGCGTGCAGCCGACCCAGCCGTTCGCACAGCGAGCGGTAAGGATCCAGTCGCGGACGCAACTGCGGGTCCACCGAGTCCACGTTGAGCGCGTGATCCGCGCTGCCGGTCCGGAACAGTTGCACTATCTGGTCGGCGATGCGCACCGCCACCTTCTCCTGAGCTTCCTGGGTGGATGCTCCCAGGTGCGGCGTGCAGATCACCTGCGGCAGCGACGGCAGCGGACTGCTTGATGGTGGCTCTGATTCGAACACATCGAAGGCCGCACCTGTTACATGCCCGTCCTGGATGGCGCGGGCCACTGCCTGTTCGTCGTAGAGCCCGCCGCGGGCGCAGTTGATCAAGCGCACTCCGGGCGGGGTCAATGAGAGTTC
>JAPUKU010000184.1 GCA_027295505.1 Acidobacteriota bacterium | reverse complement strand
GGGAGGATTCACGATCGCCTGAACCATACGCTCTCCACGGTGCCGGTCCAGGCGATCGTGAATCCTCCCGATCAGGCCCCCGTGAGCCAGGGTTCATCCGTGACCGTGGACTTCACCTGGTTCAATCCGCTGCCGACCGCTACCACGGCGAACAAGGAGGTCGTCCTGGTGGATCCGGCCGGTGGTAGAACGATCCTGGATCCCGTGATCCAGGTGACTGTCCAGTCCCTGCAGACGGTGACGCAGACCGGCGTTTCGTTCACCCTGCCGCCCGTCAATCCAGCCCACCTCGGCTTCCCATTCAGCATCGAGCTGCGGTTCTCCGATGTCATAACCGGTGCCGAGTTCGACAGGGACAAGACTAAATTCGTCATTCAATGATCGCGGCCGGAAGGCTCAGCGTGGCCGGATCTCGATGCCGGACATGACGGCGTCGGACGGATGAAGTACCACGGCGTCACCCTCGGAAAGACCCGTGAGCACCTGCGCGAACAGGCCGTTCCGGCGTCCGATCTCGACGGGCATCAAGTGGGTGTGCTGCTGAGTGATTAGAAAGACGGCCCAACCGGCTTCGTGTCGGAACAGGGCCGCCTCGGGAATCTTGAGCAGATCGTTCTTCTTGAAGACGATCACGCTCACCTCGACGCGGAACCCGTCCCCGAGCGCGGAGGAGGGGGAGGGGTCGGTGAGATCGAGGATGACGTTGACACGCTGCTCCTCGACGCCCAGGGCCGAGATCTTCGTGAAGCCCGAAGGCTCGATGAGGCGGAGGCGCGCCGACAGGGCGCGGCCTCCCCAGCCCCAGATTCGCGCCCGCATGCCGGGACGCATCTGCACCGCGTCGGTGGAGAGATAGTCCGCCACGATCTCAAGCGAGCTGATGTCACCGAGATCCAGCAAGGCATCGCCGGGAGCGACTGGGCCACTGCTCTTGCGGTGCGTGCGGAAGACGTGTCCATCGATTGGAGCGGTCAGCAGAATCCTGCGATTCACCTCCGCCGGGTAGTTCTCGTCGTCGGGCCGCGTCCGCAATAACGCGGCGCTGTTGACAGCCAGCTCGAACGCTGCCACCTTCACCCCGGCCTCGGCGCTCCTGAGCTCGCCTTCCCAAAGACGCAGATCGCGCTCGGCCCGGTCAAGCGCTTCGAGGCTCGAAGACTGCTTGGCTTGCAGGGTCTGCTCGCGCGCGAACTGGGTCCTTGCAAGGCGCACCTGCTCCCTGGCCTTGTCCCGCATGCGCCCGGCGCGCTCCAGCCCAGCCCTTGCCGTGCGCACCCGCGCCTCCGCCGACGCCACCGCCCGCTCATCGAGGAGGGCGGGCTCGAGAGGATCGATGATCGCCAGCTCGCTTTCCCCAGCCCGCACCTCGTCTCCTGGATCGAGCAGGATGCGGCGCAGCGTACCGGCTATTGGTGCGCGGATGACGTAGCGGTCTCGGACCCGGGTGCGCCCCTCGTGATCCAGCGTGACCTCAAGGGAGCCGCGAGCCACATGACCGATGTCGACCACCACCGGCACCGGCCGAAACGCGAACCAGAGGAGGGCTCCGACCGCACCCACAACGATGATCGCGATGATGAGCTTCTTCACCCCGCTACTCCCTGGCCTTCAACACCTCGATCAGGTCCAGGCGGTCCAGCCGGCGTCGCACCAAAAGGCTGGAGATGACGGAAGCGGCGAGAACGACCAGGCACGCGAAGCCGTAGGTCTTCATCGATATCACCAGGGGCAGGGAGTAGAGCTCGTTGTCCATCCCGTAGATCGAGAGGGCCGCGAGTCCCCAGCCCATCAGGCAACCGACTGGGAGCGCAATCAGTGTCAGGATCCAGAGCTCACCCAGCAGTATCATCGAGATCTCCGCTCGCCGATAGCCCAGGACGCGCATGCTGGCCAGATCGCGGCTGCGCTCTGCCAGGCTGATGCGCGCATTGTTATACACGACGCCGCAGGCGATCACGACCGCGAACATCACCATGAAGAACGTCATGATTTCCATGCTCTCGGCCGCCGTCTCCTCGAAGCTGCGAATGGCTTCCTTGCGCAGTCCCACCCCCGCGACGAGGGGGGTGTTCTTCAGCCTCTCGTGCAGGTCGTCGAGCCTTGATTCGTCCACCAGGAGGTGAGCGCCGCTGATGACGGGACCCTCGCCCAGGCGGCGGTTGAGGGATTCCAGGTTCATGAAGGCTGCGCGACCGAAGAAGGCTTCCACCACGCGTACCACTGGGATGCGGATCTTCTGCTGCTTCTCCTGCAGGACCTCCATCCAGACCTCGTCACCGGCCTTCACGTTCAGCAGCTCTGCAAGCTTTGACGTCAGCACGAGACCATCCTCGGGCAGGGGCACGGGTCGTATGCTCTCGTCGATGAGGCGGCGCAGGGTGGCATCCCGCGGTCGACCCGTCACCGACGTGCGGCAGGTGCGCTGGCCGGCCACGAGCCGAACGGCTACAGCCCTGAAGGGCTCCGCGTGCAGCACTCCCGGAAAGCGCTGCAGCTCGTGGTGGGCGAGGCGGGAACGTGGCTCCGCCAGCATTACGGTCACGTCCTCGCGCTGGGCGACATTGAATTCCGCCTCCATGCTGTAGTCCATGGAGTCCATCATCGCGTTGCCGACGATCAGCAACGCCACGGCGCAGCCGATGCCGAATATCGAAAGCATGGCCTTCAGAGGATGGCGCTCGAGGTGCCTCAGCACCATGAGTTCCGGCATGCTCAGCCAGCGTCGGAGACCGAGCCTCTCGACCAGCGTGGGTCCGAAGCCGGATGGGGCCTGTGGCCGCATGGCCTCCGCCGGCGGAAGCCGGGCGGCCCTGCGGATTGCGCGCAAGGTGCCCAGGCTTGCTGCGGCGAATCCTATGAGCAGGGCCTGGAAGAGGTAGCGCGGCTGCAGCGCGTATCGCAGCACCGGAAACGCGAAGTACACCTCGTAAAGGCCGGTCATGGCCTGGCCCATCCAGGCGCCGCCGGCCACTCCGAGGAGACCGGCCACGAGCGTCACCAGCAGTACGAGCTTGAAGAAGTGAAGGCCCACCTGGAAGTTGGTGTATCCAAAGGCCTTGAGCACCGCGATCTGCTCACGTTGCTGCCCCACCATGCGCGCGAGCACCACGCTCAGGAGGAAGGCGGCGACCCCCAGGAAGATGGCCGGCATGAACAGGCCGCTCGTGCGCAGCTGCTTGAACTCGTTGGCCAGGAAC
>JAPUKU010000183.1 GCA_027295505.1 Acidobacteriota bacterium | reverse complement strand
ACCCATATAAACGCGTCCTCGGGGAAGTCGAGCAACGCTTCGAGTATCGCCTCGGCGTGCCCCCCCCCTAACCTTGTCGGGGAGTTTGCTGACCATATAGGAGGCCGCGTACTCGCCGATAGCCTTCTTCTTGGTCGTAGGGTCTCCAAGGTCGCCTAACTTTTCGTCAAGTTTGCGGAGCCCAGCAATGTACTCCTCACGGGCCCGGGGTGCACGGGGGGTTACGGTTTTTTTATCGGCCATAGCTTATCAAGGCTAAAATGGGGTGTCAGATAACTACTTAGTTTAGCAGGGTTTTAGGGCCTCTTTGCAATGTTCCCAGCATGTTATCCTGATCCTTATCATGGAGTGGTAGTCTGGGGCATAAATAACGGGAACCGGAGTCACCCCACTGGCGTCTATTCGTGTTGAGGGCATTGCCCACGAGGTTTCGTGACTGCGAGGCGACGTGAGACGAGCGACGAGGATCTGGCAAGGGTGGCAGGCCGGGGAGACCTGGAGGCGTTTCAGACACTGGTGGGCCGCCACCAGCGACGCATTTTCTCCCTTGCCCTGCGCCTCGCCCGTGACCACGCCGAGGCCGAGGACATGGCCCAGGAAGCGTTCCTGCGTATCTACCGCGGGCTGTCATCATTCCGTGGCGAATCCCAATTCTCGACCTGGATGGTACGTGTGGCCCTGAACACCTTTAACCGCTATCTGAAGCGACTCCCGAAGACGAGCCCGCTACCCGAGCGGGAGCTGGCGGAGAACGCCACCGTCGGCCTTCCGGCGACCGCGGGGGCGGGCCATGCCGACCCCGAGTCGCTGATCGCATCACGTGAGGAGGCGGCCCAGGTTCGCCGCCTGGTGGCGGCTCTGCCCGCCCGCTTCCGTGACGCCATCACCGTCTTTTACCTGAACGAACGCTCCACCGAGGAGGCCGCCGGGGCGCTCGGGATTTCGACCGGGACACTCAAGAGCCGCCTGTTCCGCGCCCGCGAGATGCTGCTCGAGCGCTGGCAGAGGATTCAGTCTCCTGCGGGGGTACGGGAGATCAAGCGGCCTGCCGATCAGCTGAGGTGCCTGCCATGAGGGGGGCGCGGGCCTGCCGGAGCTGGAGAGAAAAGCTGTGGCGTCAGGTCGACAGCACCCTGAGCCCGGGGGAGAACACCCGGCTGCGGGAGCACCTTTCGCAGTGCAGCGATTGCCGGCGGGTGTACGAGCTCGCCGGAAGCCTGGATCGCGCCCTGGCCGCCGAACCTCTGGCCTCCCCCGCGCACGATTTCCAGAAACGGGTCATGCTCGGAGTCGTTTCGGGCATCCAGGGTGGCAAGCACCAGACCGAACGCACCCGAAGGGAAAAAGAGCCCTCCGGGGAGGCGGCCGACTGGTGGGTCCTCCTGGGCGGCCTGGGCGGAGCCCTTCTGGTAGTCGTGATCTCGATCTCCGTCCTATCCCGGATTACTCTGAAGGCCGTCACCTATGCCGTCGATTCCCCCTCCAGCGCCGCCACGGCCTTTGGTGAGGGGCTGGCCCACGGCTTCCAACAGGGCCTGCTGGCTCTGGGAGATTCGCTCTCGGTCATCGTCCAGATGCCGCTGTCGTTCGGGCTCGTCCTGATGGGCGCTCTCCTGGCGGCGACGCTCGGATGGCTGGGCCACTCCCTGTCACGCTCCTCTGCCTCTTAACCTTCCGTCCGGCCTGCCGGAAAGATTCCTCCAGCATCCGCACTCGACCACTCCCCCCCGCGGCAGCCCGGGAGTAAGATGTTGGAGTGCAAGTACATGAGATCCAGGTTCGATCGATCCTGACCAGAACCGGCGGGTTTTTGAGAGAGGGGTACAGCCATACCCTCAACCCGTACCGCGGCTGCGCCTACGGCGGGGCGCTGTGCGGGCTGCCGTGTTACGCGCAGCACAGCGTCTGGATCACCAGCGGCCGGGCATGGGGAAGTTTTCTCGACGTCAAGGTCAACGCGGCGGAGGTGTACCGCTCGCAGGTAAACCGCGAGCGGCGCTGGGCCGCCACGCGCGGTGGATTGCGCATTTACATGTCGAGCGTGACCGACCCGTACGTACCCCAGGAACGACAGTACGGGATCACGCGCTCCCTCCTCGAGGTGATGCTCGACGAGCCCCCCGAACGGCTGGTGCTGCAGACCCACACTCCGTACCCGCTCTGGGACCTCGAGCGATTGCGTGCCCTGCTTCCTCTAGTGCCTGATCTGAGCGTCAACATCAGCATCGAGACCGATCGTGACAACCTCGGCCCGGGGTTTCCGCCGCATGCCACACCGGTGGCGGAACGCATCACGGCCCTCGAGAGCCTGCGAAAAGCGGGCATCCCGTGCGTGGCCGTCGTTGCGCCCATGCTTCCAATCGAGGATCCGCGGGAGTTTGCGCGCAGGTTGGGCGCGGCTTGCGATCGGGTCGTGCTCGATCATTTCCTGCTCGGTGACGGAAGCCCCGGGGGCCTTCGCACCCGGCGCACCGGCTTTCCCTCGAAGCTCGAGGAGGCCGGATGGCAGCAATGGACATCCCTGGAGCAGTTCGAGAAGGTGTGCGACATCTTCAGCGAAGTGCTTGGCGCGGATCGGGTGCAGAAATCCCGTCACGGCTTCAACACTCCCGGTCCGGGGCGCTGCAGCGAAACCACGACACGGTGAGGAACTCGACCGATCCGACGGATCTCTCGTGGATGCGGGCGGCGTTGCGCGCGGCCAGAGAGGCGGGCCGCGCCGGTGAGATACCGGTGGGAGTCGTGATCGTCGATCGTCAGGGCCAACGCGTGGCGAGCGGATCGAACCGCACGCTGCGTGACTCCGACCCCACCGCTCACGCGGAGATCGTCGCACTGCGCCGGGCCGCGCGGCGAATCGGCAACCACCGTCTGACGGGCCTGAGCGTTTACTGCACGCTCGAGCCCTGCCCCATGTGTGTGGGCGCCCTCGTCCAGGCCAGGGTCAGGCGGCTCGTCTACGGCGCCGAC
>JAPUKU010000182.1 GCA_027295505.1 Acidobacteriota bacterium | reverse complement strand
CAACAGGCCGTCGAGGCGCCCAAGTTCACGACAGACCACCTGGTGGATTCGTTTGCCGGCCACCCGTTCGAGGCCGGCGCGTTGAACCTGGAGGAACGGCTGTTCAAGGATGCCCGGCTGGTGCGGGACCTCGAGGGTAGGGGCCACGCGGTCGAGTCTACCGGTTCCTGGAGTAACGGTACTGCACCGACGCTCATACTCTACGATGCGGACACCGGGATCATGGAAGCGGGAGGCGATCCCCGCCGTCACCGGCACGCTATCGCCTGGTAGTGGGATGCTCAGAAGCCACGCCCCCTGCGGGTTCCCGGCCAGGAGGGAGAGTGGCGGTGCGGCGGCGCAGGCAGCTCACTTTCGGCCGGAACGGTTCTCGTCTGAGTGTTAGCGCCCGAGGGCGGAGAGCATGTCCTCCACGCTGGTGAGCTTGAGCCGCGGCCTTCCAAGCTTGAGCCCCCGTGCGACCTCGATGTCGTCCAGTCGGCGCCAGTCTTCGAAAGAGACGTAACGTGGCTGCTTGCGGCGCACCAGCTCCTCGGATTCAACAATTCCCGCATACTGGGGCACCAGTACAGCTCCCGACGCAAAATCCTCCACCATGCAGTTCACAGTTTCCAGGGCATCAGGCTTGTTGGTGCCAATCACTCCTAAAGGGCCGCGCTTGATCCAGCCCGCGGCGTAGACTCCCCGGATAGGGTTTCCACCAGGAGAGTCAAGGACCCGCCCCTTGTCGTTGGGGATCACGCCGCGTTTCTCGTCAAATGGCACCCCTGGAAGCGCCACGCCGCGGTAGCCCACGGAGCGAAAGACGAGATCCACGGACAGCTCCTCAAAATTGTTCGTCGGCCGGGGGCGGAGAGTTCCCGAATCCGTAGCGTAGAGCTCGTTTCTGACTAAACGTAGAGACTTGACCTTTCCCTTTTCGTCGCCACGGATTTCCACTGGAGAGACCAGGAATCGGATTGTCAAACGGCGTGGGTTTCTTCCAGCCTTGCGCGTTGAGTAACTCCGAAGGATGTTAATCTTCTTCTCGATCGACGAATCCCCGCTGCGTTCGAGGAATTCTCGACTGAGTGGATCCAGTTCCACTTCCTCAGGAAGGACAACTGTGTCGACCTCAGGCAATTCCCCTAATTCCTTAATCTCCGGATTCGTGAAGGCGGCCTGAGCAGGACCTCGGCGGCCCAGGAGCCAAAGCTCCCGGATCCGGCTCTGTCGCAAAGCCTTCAGCGCATAGTCGGCAATGTCTGTCCTGGCCAGCTCTTCAGGCCTGCGGCTCAGAATACGCGTGACATCAACTGCAACATTGCCCACCCCGAGGACGGCCGCCCGCTGTCCAGAAAGATTGAACTGTCGTTCACGATAATCGGGATGACCGTTGTACCAGGCCACGAACTCGGTGGCAGCATGGCTGCCCCGGAGGGCCTCACCCGGGATGCCCAGGTTGCGGTCCGTCTGTGCGCCGGTGCTAAGCGTGATCTGATGGTAGCAATTCCTGAGATCATCGATTGTCAGGTGGGTGCCCAGCTCTACGTTGCCGAAAAAGCGGACATTCGGCCTGGCGGCGATCCGGTCGTATACCCGGGTGACCGTCTTGATCTTCTGATGATCCGGAGCGACTCCGCCCCGCACCAACCCGTATGGCGTCGGCAGGCGGTCGAAGATATCAACCCCGACCCGATCTCCCCACTGCTTGAGCAGGTGCTCAGCTGTATAGAATCCGCTTGGGCCGGCCCCCACGATCGCCACTTTCAGCGGGCACGCCAGGGTGCCTGGGTGTGACATGGTGTGTCCCTTTCTCGGGCGGTCCGGTAAGCTAGATTGTACCCGGTATTGACACTCCCCCCGCTCTTGACCTATTAATCGCTCGACGACGACAGTGGAGGGTAGGATCATGAAGAAGCTGATTTTGCTGGTTATCCTGGGTCTGGGTGTGTGGGTGGGAATCAATTATGTCAAAACGGGGAAGATCTCGGTGCTCCCCGTGGAGCTAACGGCAGTGGAGCAGGAGCTGAGAGACCTCGAGGCGGATCTCAAATCGATCAATAAACAGATTGCTCAGGAGGGTCGCGCAGCCGGGATGACGGGAATGGACACCACCGGGGCTGTTTCCAGGTTGATGGAAAAAAAGAAGAAGGTTGAGAAGCAGATTAAGGAGCTGCGCGGGAAGCTTTCTCCCTGATCTCTTGCTTCATCAAGCCTGGCTCAGTGGCGAATTTCCCAGATGATTCCAAACGTGGGGAGACGCTCGAGCCAGTACTCCTCGTCCCGGATGACCCTGACGCTGCCGTCGGGGCGTAGCTCGGCATCGACGTCATCCACACAGCAGGGATTCAGCTGGTTGAAGACGTTCAGCACCTCCACGTAGAACGTGAGCCGGCCTGTTTTGAGAGGGATATGGCGGCTCACCTTGGTATCGAGGCGGTAGTAATCGGAAAAACGTTCTGCATTACGGGGGCCGAGGAAAAGCTCGGCCTCCAGTAATCCATCCTCGTCCTCCACAACCTCGGCCCCGACAGCCGTGGTTGGCCAGCCGCTGTGATAGATGCCAGCAAGATTGATCGTCCACTTGGGGTTCGGTCTGAGGTTCAGGCCGAAGTTGAAAGCATGCCTCTGATCCCAGCTCCTGGGCACCCACTCCCCGTCAATCTCATCCTCCACCGAGGCAAGAGCGTAATTGGCCCACCAGCTGAACCTGGTGCCGGACTTTGACTTCAAGAAAACCTCGATTCCCGAGGCCTCGGCACGGTCGGGAGCTATCAGCACGCGATCACCCGAAGCTTCCGGGAATAGCTCGAACGGATCGAATAAATTCTCATATCGTGGGCGCGGGTCGGAGATTTTCTTCGAGTAGGCGTTCAGTTTGAGGTGAAGGCCGCTGATAAAATTGTGCTCGAAGCTGATGATGCGGTGTTCGGAGAGCTGAGTCGGGTGAAAGTCGCTGATGCCGTCTTCCACCTGGAGCTCGTTGATGCCCTGAGATTGATAGAAGCGCCCCCAGCCGACTCGGATCGCGCTGCGATCCCCGATATTGTAGAGAATGTTGATGCGCGGGCTGATCTGATCCTCCGAAGTGTGGCTCTGCCGGTCCCAGCGTACTCCGAGCTCAGCCGTGAGTGGCTCGGAGATCCTGAACCGCCCGGACAGAAAGGCCCCGAACTCATCACCGGTGGGATCGACAGAGAGTTCGCGCACAACCGCGGGCGACTCTGAATCTGGCTCCAGAGGCGATATATCGGGTGGCGCCTCCGCGAAGTAGTCGTACGCCCCCTTCAGGCGTTTTGCCTCAAATCCGAACTTGAAGAAAGCCGACTCCGATGCGCGGTAGCCCCAATCCTGCTTGAATCCGTGAACATCAAAGGACCGTTCGTCCCTCACACGGGTGGGTGTTTCTTCCGCAGGTTCAGTAGCGCCTTTGCGCTGGGTGTTTATCTGCCCGACGGAGAGAAGCGTTCTGGAGAAGAACCTGGAAGTCCATGCGGAATCCAGGCCGATCCAACCGTACTTCGAATCTGAGCGTACGCGCACCCGCTCGTCAAATTCTTCACTGTCCTTGAATTCATAATCTGCCTTGTCATGGCCCATCAGGAAGTTGCCGCTGAGTGTCGTGGAGTCTCCAACCCGAAACTGGGTTCTCGCCATGAAGTCGGTGTACTTCGGCCCGATATCTTCCTCGTTGGGCTCGACGAGATCAAACACTGCATCCGGGTGCCAGGAGCGGGCCGAGAGCAGCCATTGGCCGTCTCCGTTGGCAAACCGGCCATTCGACAGCAGATGAGCGTTGATGACGTTTGCACCCAGGATCGTCTGACCATTACCTGAGACCGGGTTCGAGGAAAGATCGACCACTCCACTCATCCTGTCTCCGTACTCGGCAGGGAAGCCACCGGTCAGTACGTCCGCTCTTCCGATTGCGCGAGAATCGATGATACCCGAGAAGTTCTGAAATGCTTTGAGGTGATAAGGATCGAGAATTTCCATGCCGTCCAGGATGAACAGTACCTCATCGGCGTTGCCGCCGCGTATGCTGAACTGAGCCGAGCGATCGCCACTGGCCAGCCCGGGCAGGTGTGAGACGGAGCGATGGAGGTCACCGCCGACACTGGGAATCTCCTGCAGCGCGGCGCTCGATAGCGTCTCCTTCGGTGCAGGTTGGTCCTGTCCCATCTCGTATCGATTGGGAGTGACGATCAGCTCCTCGATGTAGAAGATTTTCGATGATGTTTCTATTTCGATCTCTGTGCTCTTGTTCGCCTCTACGTTGATGGTATCGAACTGCTCCAGAAGTGCGTCTCCGTGGAACAACTCGAGAGTGTAAGCGCCTTCGGGAACGCCATCGAACCGGAACGAGCCTTCCCTCGAGGTCGTGGCTTCCCGCCTCAGTCCGGCAAGGCGGAGCCTTGCGAGTGGCACGGGCAGATGGTTGGGTTCGGAGGTGAGTCGGCCCTTGATTGTCCCCGTCATTACGGCTGCCCCGGCGATGTCGACGATCAACAGCCGGCCGCCCGGCCCGTCGATGGCTTCCAGACCGTGCGCGGCGAGCAACTCCTTCAGGATCAGAAGGGGGGAGCCGCCGGTCGGCTCCGTCAGGACCATCATGTCGGCTCGGACGCGATCGCTGCTGTAGAGCAAATTCAGTCCGCAGGCTCTCAGGTTCTCGAGGGCAGCGACCAGCGAGAGCCCCTGGTACCGGATCTGCACGCACTCGGCAGCGAGGCACTCCATGATGCCAGTCGGCACCGTCACGCTGAGAAGCGAAACCAGATACAGGGTCAGGCGCAAGGGACTGATCACCAAGAACTGCCAGATTTTCCGGGTTGTATATTGAAAATGTACCGCGAACTCAAGGAGTTTCAAGGAGGGATCAGCAGGCGATGCGACCCTGCTTGCATGAGGGAAGTATGTTCGATTCATTCCGGGCGAGTCAACGGACTCCCCCCTCTTCCGGGCTTCGGCCGGCTCGGGCAGAGGCCGGAAGAGGGGAGCCGGGGAAAGCAGAGGAATCCTCTGCTTCAGGGAGCCACGTCATACTCAACGAGGCGCACGGTTTCATCCACGATCAGACCAATGCCCGGGGCGTAGAACTTGATGCTCCTGTCGCTCGAAGCGAGCGATGAAGTCTCAAAGATCATGATGCTGTTCTGGAACGTCCCTGCCGGGACCTCGATCGTCAGGTTCATGGCTGCGTTCTCGGCCCGGTCCATGGCCACATCGGGAGCCATCTCCTGGAAGTACCTTGCCCCCAGCAGGAAGGTGCCGGGCATGACGAGTCCCGGCAGGGCCCCGTCCACGCCGGCCTCCCAGGCTCCGTCATGGCTGACGATCTCTCCGTCCTCGTAGATGTCGACGTCCTCGCCGAAGTAGAAGACGCTGTTGGTCTCCTCGCAGATGGCGAAGAAGTTTTTGGAGATTTCGGCCAGCTCTCCGTCGACCGACTCTCGCTCCTGAACAACACGCGTGGAGATTGTGCCGATGCCATCGACGGTGACCTGCCGGGTATCGGAGAGCACCGTGATCACCACCTCCACCTCCTCCTTGTCCTCGACACCGGTCAGGACGAGCTTATCGCCAGGCACCAGGCTGAAGAACGGGTTTTTCCCCGTGTCCGTGAACGTGCAGGTCTCCAGCATGAAATCCTCGGTGAAAGGACGAAACGGGCTCTCGGATTGGCCTGGGCCGGCGATGAGGCCGTCCCAGCCGACGGCGATGACGGCGGCGGCTGCAGTCAGACCCACGAGAGTGTATGTCTTCAGATGATTAAGCTTTTTCATGTCCTACCTCCTCATTTCCCCCCGGGCAGACGCCCGATGATCATGATCCCGTTCTCGACGCGATGGCTCAGGCCGCAGGTCGGTAGAACCACCGCCGGAACCTCATCCGGTCTCAACCCTTCGATGGAGCCGTGAAGGATCAGCGATGGTGCTCCGGCGGCGATCGATTGTTCCTCGAAGCGCACCCGCCAACCCGTCTCCCGGGTGACCCAGTCGAGAAATTCCTGGAGGGAGTGGCCCTCGAGCTCAAAGGTGGGCGCAATCTCCTGGATCCACGCCCACGCTTCTCCGTGCACCGGCATGCCGCCAGCTATCACCTCTCCGTTCTTGTCGGCGAGCAGTTGCTGCCCCGCCTCTGCCCGATAGGTCTGTGCCCCGCGCTTCAAATCCACGAGCCCTTCTCGAACACGAAGCCTCATCGAGTCGTTCTTCAGCCGGACCTCGAACTGGGTTCCAATGTCAGTCACCGTGCCAAGCGGAGTGCGGATCTCTACAGGGGCATTCGCTTCATCTGTCGATTTCGAGTCCACATACACGGCGCCCTGGTGCAGGTTTACGACAGATTCATCCACCAGCTCCAGGTGGCTTCCGGTGTCGATCCTCAGGGAGGTGCCGTCCTCGAGGCGGATGGCGACACGGTCATCGGCGGACGTCCAGAGTTCATCACCGACCTCGATCGAGGTGCCGGGTCCGATAATTCCCAGGCGTTGGCTATGCACGGTTCCCCTCACGATCTCCGCATTGGCTAGCATTGGACCGCTCCCTGAGAAGGGTGGCAGTCCAGGAAGAAGACCCAGGCCGATGCTGACCAGGATGGCCGCTGCGGTTGCGAGCGATCCGACCACCCAGATCGCGACATTACGACGTTTGCGCCAGAGCACGGACTGCTCCCACTTCTCATGGACGGCCGAGCGCACGCGCTCGTGGCACTCCGCCGCCACGGCCGGGCGGGGCCCGGCAAAGCGCAGCAGAGTTGCAATCGCCTTCTCCTCGGCCCCGTCTCTCTCCGGGTCGGGTGTCTGTGGATTCTTGAGGTTATCCATGTCTCGACTCGTCCTCTCCGCTCATCTCTCCGAACGGCCTAGTCCCATGTCTCTTTCCGTGAGTGAGGTAAATCCCTCTCGAAAAGCGTGCCTGGCTCTCGTCAGCAGGGACTCGGCGGCCTTTGGCCCCAGGTTCAACCGTGAAGCGATCTCTTTCACCGGCAAATCCTTGAGATATTTCATCTCGAGGGCGCTCGCATACCATCGTGGCAGGAAATCCAGCGTGACCTGAACGAGGCGCGAGACCTCATCACGAAGGACCTGTGATTCCGGCTCCTCGCTCAGAACTCTGGACAGGGACTCGAGGGAGGCCCGCGTCTCCGGGACATCTTCGGGAAGTGCGAACTGGCTCTCCCTCGAGTGCTTCCTGAAATAGGCGCTGATCTCCCGCCGGCAGATTGTGCATAGCCAGGTGAAGAGCGCCGCCTCGGCTCGATAGGTCTTCATCTTGGTAACGGCGATGCAGAGTGTTTCCTGCACAATCTCCTCAGCCAGGTCAGGATTGTGGCGCATGCGCGGCAGGGCGAACCGGTAGAGCCTTGGAAAATAGTCCTCGAAGAACTCATCGAAAGCCGGCTCTTCGCCGGCAAGCATCCGTTTGACTAGAAACCGATCTTCATTCATTGCGCTTTGCGAGGACTCCCCACCTCGGGTTCCTTAGGGTTAGAGGTCGACCGGGTCTCGGATCCTTTGCGGATCTCCGGGAAAATTAAGAATTAAACGGGGCAGGTCTCCGGTGCCCGGCTGGAAGCCGGCCGGTCGCACTCAGGTGACAAGAGAATAGTGGAAATTCTCGATTGTTCCACTGAAACCGCAATGTACACTCCTATTATGTTCTCGGGCTTGGATTGGCCCCGATTATCGCCTCGATGTGGCTGCAGGCCAAGAGCTTTCCGCCTTTCCTCGAAGTGGCAGGGGAGCAGGGTGCGCGGTATGCTTATGAGATTCAACACAGAAGAAGAAGGGTCTCGTACTCCGGGGGTTGAGTGCTTATTCGAATCCCAATGCATTATTGGGTGTGGGTCTGGAAAGCGGGCCTGGTTCTCTCGCTTGCCGGACTGATAGGGGCCGGTGCCACCCCGGCCCACGCTGAATTCGATCCGTTCTCAGATTCATTCCCATCCTCGCAGCTCGATGCCCTCAAGTGGACCAGTAGCTCCCAGGCCGCGGTGAGCGACGGCGCCAGCGACGAGCCGAGCCCGCCATTCTCGCTCCGGCTTCGAAGAGACGGCGAGGTGATCAGCCGCTCGACGGATGCCTCGCTGGCCATCGGGCTCGTCATCTCCTACAGGTGGCAGCGCACAGGTTCCGATCAGGGGAACTCGCCAGAACCGGGGGAGGATCTGTTCGCCGAGTACTGGACCGATCAGGGATTCTGGGCTCCGGTGGCGAAGCATGATGGCGACGGGTCTGACACGGATCCGTTTCAGCTGGAATCGTTCCCTCTACCCGAAGATGCGCTCCATGCCGGTTTCCGCATCCGATTCCGGATGACGGGAGATCATGTAGACGACCACTTCTATATCGACGATGTCACTGTCGCAGAAGGCACGGGAACTCCGAACGAGCCGTTTCCCATGTGCGTCACACGGGAGCACATCTTCACCTTCCAGGACGTGGATGGGGTTTTGCCGGACCCGGAGAACGGGATCGAGGAGCGCCAACCCGTCCTGACCGCCGCGATCAACGAGTTCATTGCCACCCACGGGGATGTCGTAGATTTCATCGCGTTCTGGACGACGACGCCAAATCCACCGGGCATCCCGTCGTACCAGGTCACCCTCCAGAGGGACATCGCCGGCCTCAACAGGCTCGGGGGACAGACCGCCCTGGATCGGCGAGAGGAGCTGGGCATCAGCGTGAACGTGCAGAAACTCAAGGGGTTCATCATGATCCACGACATCGAGAGATTCTCTGGGGCCCCCGACGGTCCAGGCCGTCTGATCGCCCACGAGCTGGCTCATCACTGGGGTGTCTTTTTACCAGCTCTCTCGGGCGGACGTCGGCTCGATGCAAATGACGGCGTATGCGGAGCGCCCGGCAACCACTGGGGCCGTCGCTTCAATCAGGGGACCGCAGCCCTCGGGTTCGGAACGGACGCTCTCTTTGATCCGTCCACCCAGTGCTGGGAGGTATCGACCACCGGCAACCTGTTCGGCGGCGATCTATTCAGCTCGGTGGAGCTCTACATGCTCGGCTACCTGGCCTCCGGGGAAGTCGACCCTCTGCGGGATCCGATAAACCGCGTCTATTTTGATGAGGGGTGTCAGTTCCCGTACTGCGGCCAGACCTCGCCTTGGTCGACCCAGGACATCCTTGACGTAGCCGGTCCTCGAATTCCCGATGTCAGTGCGTCACAGAAAGATTTTCGCATCGCCTGGGTATCGATCCATCAATCGAACGAACCTCCCACGCCCCAGCAGCTTTCGCTCTACGTGGAGAATGCGCACGAGTTCAATTCCCGCTGGCAGGTGTCAACCCTGGGACGAGGCACGCTGAACGGCCAGATCTTTCCCGACGACAATTGCGACGGGGCGCCGGATTTTCCGGATTGCAACGGGAACCTCATCGCAGATTCGGATGATCTGATAAACACCACGAGCCTCGACTGCAATCTGAATGACAGGCCGGACGAATGCGATCTGGTTTCCGGAACGAGCCTGGATATGAACCAGGATCGAGTGCCGGATGAATGTGATCAGGATGATGACGGATTCACCGGTGATGAAAGAGACTGTGACGATACGGATTCCACGATCTACCCGGGAGCGCCTGAAGTCAACGATGGCAAGGACAACCAGTGCACGGGTGATGCCGGTTACGGAATTGTGGATGAGATCTCCGGAATCGTGAACGTCACGGCCCCCGGGACCGTGTGCTGGGTGCCGCAGGAAGGGGGAGAATTGTACGAGGTGTTGCGCTCATCGGAAGCGGAGTTCAAGATCAATTGCGAGATCGCTCTCGTTCAGGATACCTGTTGGGATGATTCGGCTGCCTTGGGGGAAGGCGATCACCGTTTCTATGTCGTCCGCTCCGCATCTCCCAATGTAGGAAGCTGGGGGCAGAACTCTTCCGGGGCTGAGCGCCTGGCGCCCTGTCTGGGGTTGGCGGATTTAATCGTGGAGAGTCTGGTGATCTCGCCTCAGAACCCCACGGCGAGCGACACTATCACGGTCACAGCGGTCGTGAGGAATATCGGCCCCGAGCCAGCGGCTCCCTCAACACTCACGGTCCGGGTGGGAGGCGAGACGTTCCCGCCGACTTATGAGATCCCCCAGCTCAGGCCGGGGGAAGGTGCCGAAGTCCAGCGGCAGACGGTCTTGATCGCCGGCTCGTTCATCATCGCCGCGACGGCAGACGTGGACGATCAGGTGTTCGAGCAGGACGAGACGAACAATGTGACGACGGTCATCGTTTCCGTTGCCCCATAGAACAGCCGACAGATTCTCTCCGGTTCCATAGAACACGGTCGCACCATGTCTCAGTGACGCTTGGGAGTGAGCACGATGCGCTGCCTGGCTGCGGCTTCGATGCGGTCGCGGCGCCGGCACACCAGACGATAGTCACGCCACCTTCAAACTAATAAGCATTGTGTCGGATCGCCGCGCTCGGTCTATGGCAACGGGCGTCTACCCATCCGAGAGGGATCCGACAGGAAGGGTGGCCAGCGTGAGAGACTACGGCAGAAGCAAATCCCGTCCTGGAACCTCTCTGGCGCTGCCGGAGACCCAGCTCCCCGCCTCGCAGTGGGGCCGCAGCAGGTACCAGAAGCCCGTGCCGGGCGCCGGGAACTTTGATATCGGCAGATCACGACCGAGCACCGTGCGGGCGTCGTCCACGACGAACGCCTCGATGTCCATCGGCGTGGCGAAGCTGCCACGGATCGCGACGAAGGGGATCGCGACGGGCCACTCGAGCCGATAAGAGTTTGCGGCCGCCACGAGTTGACCGAAGGGGGCGGGGCCCTGGTCGGGATTCGCCACCGACGGACAGGTATCAACGGCGTCTTCCGTGCGGTCCCCGTCGGCATCGAGGTCGTTGAAGTTCGGCTGGCCGTCCCCGTCGAGGTCTCCGCCGCCCTCCAGGTAATCGGGTATCCCATCAGAGTCGGTGTCCACGGGATTAGCGGGGCTGATCACGATCGCGGTGGTGCCCGTTGTCAGGAAGCTGACACGCGTCACGACCTGCCCGGTGTCGCTTAGAGGATTAGCCAGACCGTCTCCAGTGCCGGAGCCATCAGGTCCTGAGACCTGCGTGAGGGCGAGGAACGCACCCGCGGTTTCCACGCGCAGCCCGGTGGGTGGATCAATGACGTCGAGTTCCTGGCCAAAGCACAGCACCAGCGTCAATTCTCCGGGAGGACCGGTCCAGAGACAGTTCCCGCCCGTATCCACAGTGCCGTTGAATGCGACGTGGCCGGAGTTGTTGGTGAACGGCACCTGGAGGGCGG